>JAJYVN010000112.1 GCA_021791995.1 Bacillota bacterium | reverse complement strand
GGTTGTGCTGTACGGGGATAATCGGAACTGGTTCGCTGCTTTTGCATTCTGGGTCTTCAAGATGTATGGGCACAAGGATGTCCGCTTGATGAACGGTAGTCGGCGGACATGGCTGGAGCAGAAGCGACCCGTGACGGACGAGAAGCCCACGACGAAGCCAACCACGTATAAGGGGCAGGGCCTGCACTTCGGTCTGCGCGCC
The DNA here is from genome assembly GCA_021791995.1 of Bacillota bacterium. Taxonomy (GTDB): domain Bacteria; phylum Bacillota; class Sulfobacillia; order RBS10-35; family JAJYVN01; genus JAJYVN01. Next base: position 8,892 of record JAJYVN010000112.1, on the reverse strand, counting down.
CTTTTGCCGCAGGTGTTGGTGGCTCTGGATCGGCCCGACGTGGCCTTGGTGGATGTGCGGTCCGGTAAGGAATTCACAGGAGAGATCGTGGCCCCGCCGGAGTATCCGACGGAGGCGGCGCAGCGTGGTGGGCACATTCCTGGTGCGACCAATATTCCGTGGGCCCTGGCGGTGGCCGACGACGATACCTTCAAGTCGGTGGCAGAGTTGCGGGAGCTGTATGCCAGCCATGGCATCACGCCGAACAAGGCGATCATCACATACTGCCGCATTGGTGAGCGCAGCTCACATACCTGGTTCGTCCTCAAGTACCTGCTCGGGTACGACAATGTTGTGAACTATGACGGCTCATGGAGCGAGTGGGGCAACGGCGTGGGACTCCCCATCGCACGGTAGGCTGTGGGCGGAGGTTGTTGGTCATGGCGCAAGCGCAACTGGACCTCCGGTCCCTCGGGGATGAGTGTGGCGGTCCCTCCCTGGTGGTTTTGCTCGCCAGGGAGGCTTCTCCCCTTCCGGTCGGGGGGTCGCTGGAGGTTTGGACACAAGCGGCGGATCAGACGTTCACGGTGACGGCGTGGGCCCCGAAAAACGGTTTCGATGTTGTTGCGGTCGACGAAACCGGGTCCCAGGCCCGGATTCTTCTGATCAAGCGGGCATGATGGCATATCACGGCCGGATGGCATCCTCTATCAAGGCCTGCAATGCATCCCACGTATGCGCCGGGTTCTGGCAGGTGCCGCCGCGGCAGACCCAGGCCGTCGGGCGCTGCTCGTCTTGGCGCCCCCGCCAGATGGGGGGAATCTCCTCGATGCCGGGAACCCGCGGTGCCACCGCCGTCAGCACCTTGGGTGGTAGATCCAGCGTATTGAGACGTGAAAGCCAATCCGCAACCGTCGGGTCGTCCCTCGAGGGAGCGAGCGTGATCTCAAGTGGCATTGTGCGGTCTTGCGCCAACACCAACGAGGCCACGGCGCGCGGGTGGGCCTCCATCAAGGGGGCGACGCGCGCGAAGATGCGCTCCGGGATGGCGCGGAACGAAGGATCGTCGGTGAAGGGTGCCAGGCGGAGGAGTGCCATCACGGCCGAACTCTGCGCGCATGGGGTGCTGCTATCGGTGTCGTCGTGCGGACGGATCAGAAGCTGCGGCGTGTCGCGCTCCACGAGGTAGAGGGTAGCGTCTTCGGATTCCCAGAAGCGCAGGATGGTCTGGTGAGCGAGCTGCAGGGATTCGCCGATCCAACGCGGATCCAGCGTCCCTTCATACAGGTCCAGAAGGCCCGATGTGACGTACGCATAGTCTTCGAGCGTTCCAAGGATACCGATGCTTCCGCTCGAGTGGCAGCGCCAAAGCCCTCCGTCCGGCCGACGCATGACCGAGAGCAGGAACTCCGCCAATGCCAAGGCCGCGTCCCCGTAACGCCGATCGCCCACGATGCGGTCTGCCTGGGACAGGGCGGACAGCACGAGGCCATTCCAGCCCGCAAGAACCTTGTCGTCACGTGCGGGCCGAGGCCGGCGGGATCGCGCGGCACGCAGTTGGGCACGGATCGTGGGTAGTTGGTCCCAATCGTCACGTGACAGCGCACCGAGGTGCGGCACGCTACGGCCCTTCTCGAAAGTACCGTTGGCCGTGATACCGAAGTGTTCGCATGTGCGTTGGGCGGCATCCTGCCCCACCGCGCGGGCGATGTCCTCCGGAGTCCAGGTGTAGTAGGCGCCTTCATGCATCTGTCCGTCCGGGCCGAGGCTATCCGCATCGAGGCTGGTGAAGAAGGCCCCCTCTGGTGAGCGCATCTCGCGCAGGAGGTAATCCAGAGCGGTCTCCGCGACGGAGCGGAAGGACGGGTCCCCGGTCTGCTGAAACGCGTGCAAGTATAGGGGTGCAAGCAAGGCATTATCGTAGAGCATCTTTTCAAAGTGCGGCACCTGCCAGGCGGCATCCACGCTGTAGCGGTGGAAACCGCCCCCAATCTGGTCGGTGATACCACCGGAGGCGATGCAACGGAGCGTGAAGTGCGCGCGCTCTGCCGCATCGCCTCCCCCGCGCAGCAGCACCTCCAAGGCGTCGGTCTGCGGGAACTTGGGTGCGGTACCGAACCCGCCGTGGATGTGGTCGAAATCCTCGAGCATGCGCTCAGCTGCCTGTGCCATGGGCAGGGAGGTGGGTCTTGTCCCTGACGGATCGGCATGGACGGCCATGGCCCGCTGGAGCGAAGTGGTCCAGCTCTCCGCGATTCCCTGGACCTGGTCCCGGTCATCCTGCCACAGTGCCGCGATGGCTCCCAGAACTTCGGCGAATCCGGGGTGACCTGAGCGATGGTGCGGTGGGAAGTATGTGCCGACATAGAAGGGGCGCAGGTCGGGTGTGCAGAACACGGTCAAGGGCCATCCGCCCTGGCCGGTGGCCAATTGAGCGATGGCCTGGTAGCTTGCATCAATCGCGGGGTGCTCTTCGCGATCGACCTTGATGGCGACGAATGCGGCGTTGATCAAGGCTGCGATATCCGGGTCCTCGAAGCTCTCGTGCGCCATGACATGACACCAGTGGCACGCGGCATAGCCGATGCTGAGGAGGATCGGCTGGTCGAGATCCCTTGCCCGCTCGAAGGCGTCGGGTCCCCACGGATACCAGTCCACAGGGTTGTCCGCGTGCTGTCGGAGATACGGGCTCTGGGAGGCGCGGAGGCGGTTCGACATGGAAGCATCTCCTCTACGGATGGCATACCATCAGTATCCATCGGATGCACCCGAGAAGTCACGTGGTGAGGTGGACAGGCCGTTGGCCATTCGTTTCCTGGAAGCGGTACCCGCGGTTTGCGTGCTCGTGCTGATCGCGGCACGGTTCGGCTGGCTCACCGCCGATGGGGCGGCTGCATCTGCCCTGGTGGGCGTCGGGATCTATGGCCTGACGGGCATCCGGGGCGCGGAGGTCCTCCTCGGTTTCTTTTTGACCGCCACGTTGCTGGGACGCCTCTCCTCGAGGCGCCACGGGCCCCGCAACGCCCGCCAGGTGCTGGCCAATGGCGGCGTTGCCCTGGTTTCCGCAGTTGCGTGGGCGGCGGGAGCGCGTTGGTGCCTATTGGCCTTGCCTGGCTCGTTAGCAACGGCCAATGCGGATACGTGGGCGACGGAGATTGGGACGCGCTGGGGTGGTCCCCCGCGGTCGCTGGCCTGGGGTCGGATTCTACCGCCGCACACATCGGGCGGCATCACGCGGGTGGGTACCTTGGGCGGTGTCGCGGGTGCGCTCTGGATCGCCCTTTGGTGGGGAGCCTTTCCGGTGCTGGTGGGAGGCGTCGTGGGGATGTTCGCCGACAGTCTATTGGGTGGCACCGTTCAGGTGCGATACCGCTGCGCGGTCTGTGGAACGGAAACGGAGGAGGGCATCTGTGCCTGTGGTGGAGAGACGGACCTGGTGCGCGGCGTGCGCTGGGTCGATAATGACGTTGTAAACCTTCTGGCGACGGCGTTCGGAGCGGCCCTCACGGTCCTTGTGGCGCGTGTTCGCTGAGGGATGGGTGGGACCGGGTGACAAGGTGCCCGATCCCACCCAGCGGTTTAGGACATCACGGTGGCCGCAATGATGTTCAGTCGGTTACCGGTGTTCACGGAGGTGATCGCGGAACTGAGGGAGCTTGGGACCGTGGTCAGGTTGTTCTCGATCACGACATCCGTCAGTGTGTTGGTGTTGCTAATGGGAATGTCGGTGACGTAAAGGCCGCAACCACCCGTGCCGACCGTCCCTGTGGCACCTCCGACCTCGGCGACACGATCCACCGCCTGCCAGGCCTCCGTGTCGTCGCTGAGGAGTGTCTTCCCCTCGGAATAGGTGCACCAGTCATCCACGCCGAAGGTCACGGATTGGGTCGTTCCGTTCGAATACTTCAAGAGGGCGGTGAAGGGATCAGGTCCGTCCCTAACGCCGTCCAGGAGGTAGAGGTTGGAGTATTGGCCGGAGGGGACGCTGAACCCTGCGGCCGAGCCATAGGGAATCGCAAGGGAGTTGAGCGCGTTATTGGCGGTGGACGGGAAGAGGAAGCTCACCGAGGTGCTGCCGGACTTGGCCGCCCATGCACCTGCCGCCGGGGCCCCTTTGCTATCAAAGTCGTTATTCGGTCCAAATCCTGGAGAGGGGCCCGATGCGCCGGCGGAGAGAAACACGGATGTGTTGTACTTGATGCATGCCGCGCCAGGGACGGTGGTGTTGGCGGTGCATGTCGACAACTCGCCAAAGATGACTGCGGTATTAATGGCGGTTGCCGACGTGGATACGCTGGTCTTGGTGCTGGATGTACTGCTCGTTGTGGCCGGAGCCGCCGTGGATGTGGATGTGGATGTGGATGTGGATGTGGATGTGGAGGCCTTGGAGCCACATCCTGCCAGAACGAGCGAGGCCACCAGTGCCGAACCGATGAGATACCCAAGGGTCCGGTTTGTCCGATGCATGCTCAATCCTCCCAATTGGAGCATTCCAGGGAACGGTCCAGTGGGTCCCACGATAGACCCCCGCACTCCTCCCTCCCTTGTGTTCACCGTGCGTATACTTCGCCATGCCCCGGCGAGGGACCTGTCGGGCCCGGGTGTCATGCGCGGCGGTCCGGTGCGCGAAGGCCCGTCACTCCTGGTCGAGCCGGTAGCCAACACCGCGCACGGTCAGTAGGTATCGGGGGTGGTCCGGGTTGTCCCCGAGCTTGCGGCGGAGACGGGAGACGAGTTGCTCGATGCTCTCGTCGCTGACGCTGCCCTCTTGCTCGGGCCAGACGTGTGTCGCAATCTCGTCCTTGCCGCAGATCGCACCCGATTTGCTCTGCAACAGGCAGAGCATGCGAAGTTCCTTGGCGGTTAGCTCCACGCGCCGGTCCCGGATCCAGACCTCCGCGCGCTCCGCATCGATCACAACGCCAGACCGGCTGGTGGGAGCGAAGGCGAGGGTGTCCTCTCCGGTTTGATAGGCGTAGGAGAGTCCACAGATCGTGAGTGTGTCCCCGGAAAAGAGCCGCTCCGGCTCCCGAACACGCTGGCCGTTCAGCCGGGTTCCGTTGCGACTGCCGAGGTCGTGCAGGTTGTACCAACCTTGCGCGTCCCACCGGAGTTCCGCATGGTGCCGGGAGACGAATGGATTACGCACAATAATGTCGTTATCGTCCGCTCGACCGAGGTGAACAATCGGTTTGCTCAGCGTGTAGACTAAGCCAGGGCCTTCCGCGGTGATGGCAACCAGTCGTGCGTACGGTTCCACGGGAACCTCCCTCCCGCGCCGGATCACCGGCATACTTCGACACATTGGACACGAGAAACCAATGTCCTCCTGTGGAGGGTTTCTCAACATGTGGAAGCATACAGCAGGAGGCTCCGTTGAAGCGGCTACCGTCGGGCAACGAGCGCCGTCGGCAACTCCACCCGTCGGACCAAACCCATGTTGGGTAGGCTCCGCAGATCGGTGAGCGTTTGATCGGAGACGGGGTCGTCGACCGAGATCACCATCACGGCTTCACCGCGAACCGAGGCGCGTCCCACCAGCATGGCGGCAATATTGACGCCCGCCTGACCGAGCAGTGTTCCGACCCCGCCGATGAGTCCCGGCCGGTCGTGATGGCGGGTGACGAGCATGTAGCGGGAGGGCGTCATCTCGATGGGTAGGCCATCGAAGTTGGTCACGCGCAGAGACCCATCCGGTTGCACCGACCCCGTCAGGGTGTGATCCTCCGCGCCAGAGCGAATCCGCAGGCGCAATTCCAACGGGTTCATGTCGGGGATGTGCGTGAAGGACACGCTGATCCCGTTTTGTTTCGCGAGCGAGCGGGCATTCACCAGATTGACGACATCCTCCAAAAGCCCCGTGAGCAGGCCCTTGAGGACCGCGCTCGTAACCCACTCTGCGGCGCGACCTGGCAGTTCGGCGCTGGTGATCTCCACGTCGCCGAGCGGTGCGGCGATGGCTTGGATGTAGAGGCAGCTCAGGAGTTCCGCTAGCGGAAGCAGCCGCTGCACATGGTCCCAGTCGCCGGGGGCAAGGGCGGGGAGGTTCACGGCCGTTTGCACGGGTTCTCCGGCGAGTACGCTCGAGACGTAGCGCGCGACATCGATGGCACACTGGACCTGCGCCTCTTCGGTGCTCGCTCCGAGGTGGGGCGTCACGACCACATTGGGCAGTTGAAGGAGGGGATTTCCCACAGGTGGTTCCTCTTCGAACACGTCGAGGGCCGCTCCCGCGAGATGACCCGTGCGCAAGGCGTCGAGGAGGTCGGTTTCCCGAATGATGCCGCCACGGGCCGCGTTGAGCACCATGGCCCCTGGCCGCAGCATCCCCAACTCACGGGCGCCGATGAGGCCCTGCGTCTGCTTGGTCAACGGTGTGTGAACCGTCAAGATATCGGCGGAGCGCAGAACTTCATCAAAAGGCAAAAAGCGGATGCCGAGGCTTTCGGCCCGTTCGGGCGGTAGATAGGGGTCGTAGCCCACGACGCGCATTTGGAAGGCCTGTGCGCGCTTACTCACCTCCTGACCAACCCGACCGAGACCGACCACCCCCAGGGTCTTGCCATTCAGTTCGTGCCCCATAAACCCGTGCCGATCCCAACCTCCCGCGCGCACCTTGGCCGTGGCCGCGGGGATGTGTCGAACCAAGGCCAGCATCAGGGCGAATGTGTGCTCGGCGGCGGCGATGGTGTTGCCATCCGGCACATTGACCACCACGATGCCGCGGTCGGTTGCTGCTCCAACGTCGATGTTGTTGACGCCAACGCCCGCGCGTCCCACGACTTGCAGACGGCGACCGGCTGCAAGCACTGCGGCGGTGACCTGTGTGGCGCTACGCACCACCAATGCATCGAACCCGCCGATGACGCTGGGAAGCTCCTCGGCGGAATAGTCGTGCTGCACGACCTCGTGGTCGCGCTGCAGAATGGCCACTCCTGCCGCATCAATCGGTTCGTTGATCAAGACTCTGGCCATGCGGGTGCTCTCCTCCCTTATCGCAGCCCTTCCGTCGCAGCCGATGCTGCAGCCGGTCCGGCTTGATGCGCCGCGTTCCAACCGAGCGCGACGAGCACTTCATCGAGGGCATGAAAGAAGCGCACGAGCTCAGATGTACGCAGCCCGCCCATATGGCCGATGCGCACCATCTTGCCCCGCAGCGGACCGAGACCTCCACCCACCGTCACACCGCGCGCCGCAAGTCCTTCGGAGAGGTCCGCAAAGGACCGGCCTTCGGGCAGAAGCGCTGCAGTAACGGTGGGGGATGCGTTGCTCTCCCGTGCCAGAACCGGCAGACCCGCAGCGCTAAACGCGGTCCGCGCGATGTGTGCCATGGCCTTGTGGCGGGCGAAGACCGCAGCAAGCCCTTCCGCCAAAAGACGGCGTAGGGAGGCGTCCAGTTCATACCAGAGCGAAACGGCCGGCGTATAGGGGGTTTCCAGGTGTGCTGCCTGCGTACGATAGGGACGCCAGTCAAAGTAGCTGCGAGGAAGCCGCGTCTTCTGGCTGGCTTCCCAAGCGCGCGGTGAAAAGGCGACCATCGCGAGCCCCGGGGGTGCCATCAGGGCCTTCTGCGAGCCCGTGACCACCACGTCGCAGGCCCATTCGTCCATGCGCAGATCCGCACCGCCCAGCCCGCTGACCGCATCGACCAACAGCAGTGCGTCGCTGTGTTCATGGACCGCTCGGGCGACGTTTTCTAAATCTAGGAGTACTCCGGTGGACGTCTCATTGAACGTGGTGAGCACACCGGTGAAACGCTGTCCTTGGAGTTTGTGCCGGACTGCCACAGGGTCGATGCTCTCTCCGTACGGGACGGACAGAATGTCCACATCGAGGCCGAAGGCCTGGGCAATTTCGGCCCAGCGTTCACCAAAGGCGCCCATCGACAGCGACAGAATACGATCGCCGGGAGAAAAGCAATTGACGATCGCTGCTTCCAGCGCTCCGGTACCCGATGCCGGATAGACGACCACGTCGTGCTCGGTCTGGAAGACGCGCTGCAGGGCAGGACGGATCCGGCCGTAGAGTTCGCGGAAGGCCTGGCTGCGGTGGTTGATCAAGGGGCGGGCCCCATAGGCGCGCACCTCGGCGGGAACGGGAGTGGGTCCCGGGACCATGAGCAGTTGCTCTGGGATGTCGGGGTCCTCAATTCGGGTGTTCACTGGAGCCGACACCTCCTGTGCGGGTTGGTAACGGGGGAGATGCGCATGAAAAAACCTCGCCCAGCCGAACATCCGGCCCAGGGGCGAGGATACCTCCCTCGCGGTGCCACCCCGAGATTGCCCATGCCGACGACAGCATGGAACTCGTACAGCCGCATAACGGACGGCACCGGAGCGGTCCACCCGCCCACATCTTCCGAGTGGAGGCTTCGTCTGGCTCGGTGCCGGTCTCCCACCTGCCCGGCTCGCTGGTTCCGACCGTGACGAACCCGTCTCGATCATCGACACCCCTAGCCTACTGCAGCCGTCGACGCAGTGTCAATGGGGGGAAAAACAGGAGTCGCAGCGATGTCAGCTATCGTTGGCTGAAGTGGAGTTGGCATAGGGCCTTGATATCGCCTGCCCCTGATCGGATGATGCCTGCATGGCAGGGGAACGGGTGCTCTCGACGGGGCGGCCGGCGAAACGACTGGGCATCTCGATCCGCACGATCTACCGCTCTGCAGGCGGTCGGGCGACTGGTGCCGACCGCGCACCTGCAGAGCGGGCAGCGCCGGTTCTCGTCGCGGGATATGGATGCCCTGCTGCGAGGTCCGGTGGCAAGGAACGCTGCGGTGTCTACGCTCGGGTTTCCTCCGAGAAGCAGGCCGAGGCGGGCAACCTGCAGCCGAAGAAGGATCGCTTGGTGGCGGCGGCAACGGATCGTGGTTATGAGGTTACGGCTGCGGTGGCCGAGCGGGCGTCTGGCTTA
>JAJYVN010000111.1 GCA_021791995.1 Bacillota bacterium | reverse complement strand
GCCCCACGACCTGCACCATCTGCGTCCCAGGCCGAGGGGATGCGGAAAAGGGACCACCCGCCCAAAGCGCATAGGCAGCGAACACGCCGGGGTAGGCACCGTCCATATACCCGGCCGATGTTGCGGAGGCATAGTCCGCATACAGCGAAGCAACGGTCAGCGACGCATTCGGCAGCATCACCACACCGTCCGACCAGGGGATCGGAGCGGTGGGCAGACTCGGACCGCTTTGGATCTCACGCATCGCCACCGTACGCGCAAAAATGGTGACCTGGACACCGGTCACCCCCGGTCCCGTCAGGGCAAACACCCAATACTGCGCATCGGTTGTCACCGGGTCCGGCGTCGCCCACGCCAGCATGGGCGGTACCTCTTGCCACATCTCCAATCCCCCGGGGGACTCCGTATCCGAAAACCCTGTTGGGGCATCGACCACATGGGGATCCACCCCTTCCCCTGAAACAGCACACCCGCTGTCTGACCAGGCACAACGAGCCTCATCGCTCCAAAGGGCAATCTCATTTCCGCTCGGACCCATACTGAGCACCACCGCGGAGAAGTTGCGTCCCCGCGACGCATTCGGTGGGACCAAAAGCCAGCGTCCACCACCGACCACACCCCCCACAGCTGTGGGCTGCACCGTCCACAGCACTCCGGCCGAGTCGGCGTATACCCACACCGAGTTGCCTTCCAAGGTTGGGGAGGAAAGCGTCCCTCCCCAACCGACGCCTTCCCCCAGCCCCGTGGGGGGGCGCAGTTCAGCCGTCCGCTGCAGGGTGGCCGCGTTTAACGTCACAAGGGTGGTCCCCCCGTCAGACGCGACGACAGCCATTCCGTCCGTACCGACAGCGGGGCTGACCACCGTGGTTTCACAGCTCCGCTGGGAGCGGCAGAGTCGGCTTTCGTGCAGCAGCCGACCCGAGGCTGGATCGAACAAATAGACGTCACTCCACTGGTCCTGCACGAGGAGATCGCCCGTCTCGGCGTCATACACCGTACTCGCGTCAATCGGCCCCTGGATGGCGCCTGTGCCATACTGTCGGATCGGAGCCGCCAACCCACCACGCGGATCGACACAGACCACCCGCGCCCGTTCCAGGCTCGCGACACCAAAGCAGTCCTGGCCATCCGGTAGAAGGGCCGGGGAAGAAGTGAGCTGCCCCCGATCCCCACGATAGCTGGCGGTAATGAACAGGATCGCCGGCAGCCCAGACTCCAAATTGTAGCAGCCGAAACCACCGTTCCAGTCGCCCTCACAGACGAACTCCGACCGCCCATTCGCACCCGGCACGAACGAGGGGGCCTCGGATACCATCGAGCGCTGTCCTGGATTTCCAACGAGCCGCACCATACGCCATCCATCCCAAGCCCCGTCCACCTGGTGCTGTGCCCAGAAGAGTCTGGAGCCCACGCCAATCGCCAACCAGTTCCCCGACGGGCTCAGACTCGGATCCGCAGGGGCAGAGAATGTCTCCTCAGGTTGTGCGACAAAGGAAGCGGGAGCGGTTCCCTGACCGAGGGGGGTGATATCCAGTGCCTGCGACGGAACGCCATTGTCCAAAGGGATCTGCCACAGCCATCCCACGCGGCCACTTGAGGAGTGGGTGAAGAAATACGAGGTGGTAGCTGTTCCGATGGGTGTGCTCTGGCTCCGCCCGGGTAGTGGCACAACCCATGGATCCTCGGGAGAAATGCCCTCGGCGGGAATCGAGGCTGGCACGGAAACGTCCGCCTGGCGCGTGCGTTGGTAGTTGTACCCCCAGGTAAGGCTAGCGGCGACCGTGGTGGGACAAAAGAGCGAGAGCGTGATGCATAGAGCCAGGAGGGACACCAGTCCTCGACGCACATGCCATCCCCCCGCTTACGACATCCCGCGAAACCTGGCACGGAAGGAGCGGCGAACGGCAACAAAACCGCAGCACAGAACCAGAACACCGCCAACAATCACAGTGCGCGGAGGCAGGCGTCTTCTGGCTGAGACGGGTTCCCGTGCGTTCTCCACGCAAGGCACCACGCCCGATACGCCCCGGCACACCCCTCCTTCGGCAGAGGGGTTATCCGACTGGGTTCCCGTTGAGCCGCCATGCACAAGCTGATCCAGGTCCGACAAGCCCTCCCGAACGACGGTCGTGTGCTTGGCCAAACCCGGATCCGAGATGAGGCCCGTTGGGCCCACCGTCGCCGGTGACGCATCACAGGCCGGCGGTGAGAGACCGTCTTCGTCCCACCAGCAGGCCTGACCGGGGCCCGGTGGCGTCGCGTAGCCCGGCACCGGCGGAGTGGGGCCGCCCGCGAGTGCCTGCGTGGTACCATCGGACCGGAACCACTTCTGCAGGGCTACCGTCAAGGTGGGCCCCACCCGTGCCTGTACCTGCTGAGAGAGGGCGATGCCTCCAGGCACCGCCATGGGGAGTGCATCCTCTTGGCGAATGTTGAGGAGTACGCGGAGCACAGGGACGCTGTCCGCAAACGTCACCTGCGCCTCCGTCATTCCGGCGAAATCCGCCAAGGGATAAGGCAACCAAACCGGGGCGTTCCCCACCGGAGCCACGAGCGAAGTGATCTCCAGTTCGCACGCGACAACCTGCCCCTGAATCTCGGGACAAACCCAACCGGTAAAGAGGTTGCCGGCGGCTAGCGGAGCCGCCAAGGGCAAGACCCAAAAACCTGCTGCCACCGCAATCAACCCGGCTGTATGCAAACACCGTCCCCCCTTCACGAAGGCGACGCGGGAATCGACCGAGCCTCGGCAGACGCCGACCACACAACCGCGAATCGCTTCAGGATCAGGAGTGATGGAATCAATGACCGGACCGTAACGGCCACCGTACACGTGGCCCCCTGTGCCGAGGCGGAAAAAGCGAGAAGACCAACCGGGAGCGCGATCATGTTCGCCGTCCATGCAACCGTAGCGGCATCAAGCCCCGCACTCGGGCGTACTGTCACCGTCTCGAGATAGACCGTGCCACGCGCATCCACCTGTCGAACGGTGGCGATCTGACCGGCACAGGCCAGGGCCGCAGCATCAACGGCCGACTGCACCGCGGCATGTTCGGCATAGCCGAGCCCCACCCCAACTGCCGCCAGAGCAAGAAGCACGCAGAGCCCGAGCGTCAGGAGCACCACAGGCAGGACCTGTCCCTGCTCCCCCCGCCCTATTCCGCGGGAAATTGAACCGCTGCCTGCAGCCGAAAGACACGAGACATCTCGGGCGCACCCAAAAGAGCGCTGGTAGGTGGAAAGAGGTTGACCTCGTCGTAGGTAATCACCGTCGTGACCGGAACGCCCGGGGTTCCCAGCACGGGGCAGCTCGCGGTGAAGCTCCACTGCCCGTATTGCGCTGGGTTCACACTTGGGCGACCATCCACATGCAACCCTCGATCGAGCCCGTTCCATGCCGCGACTTGCGCATCCTGCTGCCAGTCGGGATTGTCTTGGCCACATTCGATGGAGGCAACCCGGCCCGCGTCCCGTGCCGCGTTCTCGACGACCGCCTTGGCAATCGCCCCCATCGCCAGGGCCAGTGATCCGAAGATGAGCGCTAAGAGGAGAGGCAGTACGAGGATCATCTCGACGATGGCCGAACCCTGCTCGTTCCGGACACCCTGCTTCACCAAGGACGCCTCCCTTCACGAGCAACCGTTGGCGGCGGTCGTGCTCGAGGTAGCCTGGCCGTTGGCCACTGCCCCCAAACAGTTGGCAATGCCTGTCAGGTTGTGCAGAATTCCCGCCTTGACGAGGACCAAACCTCCCACCGCAAGCGCCACGACCACCGCCAACACCATCACATACTCTGGAATCTCCACCCCACGCTCCACCGAGAGCCACTGCAAACACCGCCTGCCCTCCCGGGCGAACCTCGCCATCACCAACAGAACGCCCACTAGAATCGCCTCCCCCTACAACCTCCGCATCCCCGCAGCCGACTCAACCGGCCCCGAACGCGGGCGCCAACGACACAAAGGCCGGGTAAGCTAACAGCACCACGATGGCCGGCATGATGAACACCGCCAGCGGCAACACAACGGCCGCGCCAGCACGGTTCGCATGCTCTCGTGCATCCTCGCTGCGCCGCGCCCGGATGGTTTCCCCAATGTCACGGAGGGCCGTCGCCGTCCGCGCACCGAAGCGCCCGGCGCGGCCGATGGTCTCGAGCACCAATCGCAGATCGCCATGTCCCATGCGGTCCGCCAAATCGTTCCAGGCATGCTCCGTCCACTGTCCCATGGCTCGTTCGCGGATCGCGACCGCAAAGCCATGGGCGACAATCCCGGGCAATTCCTCACTCGCCATGGTGATCGCCTGCTCGATCGACAATCCCGCCTCGGCGGCAAGCGTCAACAGATCCAAAAACGAAAGCAGTTCTCGGTCAATCGCTTCCCTACGGCGGCGAACACGATTCGAGAGCCACTGGTCTGGCAGGCTGTAGCCAATCACCGCGCCGATCAACGCCAACGCCACCATTGCCGCCGGTGCGGCCCAAAGCGTCGCGAAGGCGAGACCAACCACCAGACCAGCACCGCTAGACAGCACGCGCAGGGCCAAGAATTGGTCGATATCGAGTGCGACTGCTGCCCAGCCCAGTCGTTCGGCCGTTTGCCCTCCCTCGGACCAGCGGAGCGCCGTCAGCCGCTCCCCGAGCGCAGCCAAGGTGGATCTTCCCGCGTACCGAATGCGCGCGGGGAGGGCACCGTTGCGCTGCCCGAGGGATGCTCCGGATTCCATCGTCTCCAGAACCATTGCCAAACGGGCATGCGTGCGACCGTGCAGCGTGTGGGCTCCGCCCCAGAGTGATGTAACCGCTAGAAAAACAGCGGCAAAGAGCATTTCTGCGCCCCCTGTGCGATCAAAACATGAGCCGGGGTGTCACGATGCGACGTGTCAGTCCATATCCAACCAGTGCCCACACGGTGCAGGCGCCGAGCACCAGATTTCCCGCCAGCGTCCCAAACAGCGGAGCCAGAAACGTGGGGTAGGTCAACCGGAGCAGCAGCAATAAAGCGGGCGGGATGGCAATCAACATGTTGGCCTGCATACGTCCGCTGGAGGTAGCACTCTGCATGACGAGGATGGCCTCTCGCCGCTGCCGCATCATCTGAGCGAGTCCATGGAGTGCCTGCCCTGTAGCGGCGCCGGCCTCCTGGTGCAAGCGGAGGCCGGCAGCCAGAAGGTGCACTTCAGGCACCGGCAATCGGGTCCGAAAGAGAAGCAGAGCCTCAGAGAGTCCAACCCGGCGGGCGTTACGCACGAGCGTTCGCACCTCCGGCCCCAGAATGCCGTCCAGGCCTTCGGCCACCTGTGTCAGCCCCTCGTACGGGGAGAGACCCGCCCCAGCAGCGCCCTCCATCGCTGCGACCAACCGCTCCATCTCGCGAGCGATCTGTTCGCGGCGTCGGGCCGATGCAGCGTCAATCCACCCGATCGGCACCCAAAAACCTCCCACCAAAGCCAACGTGGAAAGCCAGCCCGTACCGAAGAGCAGGGTGGCGAAAGCCCAACACACCAGGGCCCCACCACAGGTCAGGACGGCAGCCGTCGGAACGTCCAGGGCAATCGCCCCCTCACGCAGGCGACGGTTGAGGTATCCAAACGGAAACGGAAGGTCCAAACGCACCAGGCGCGGCGGTGGCATCGGCGGTCCGAGTGGATCCGTCGCTCGGGAGTGAATGGCCGCGAAAGCCCGCTGCACACGGGACGTGCGTGCACGGAGGAAACCGAGGATTGCCGCCCAGAGCCCCAGTATGGAAAGCGCAACCGTTACCGATAAGAGTGTCACACGCCCACCTCCCAATGCCCTTCCGGCCCCAACCACCCAGGCGTGCGCCCGGTCGGCACCAGGTCGGTCCCCTGACGGCGAAACAACTCGGCGCAACGCGGCTCCCAATGATCATCCACCCCATCCACGGCAGTGATCGACTCCACCACCCGCGCACCGCCCCGCCGCGCGGTGTGGACGATCAGGTGCACGGCGCAAGCCGCTGATTCGACCACCGTTCGACGCGCAACAACACCCGCATCTGCCGAGCGGAGGGTCGCCATTTGAACGAGGCGGAGAAAGACGTGGCGCGTGGAGTTGGCGTGGATCGTAGTCAGCGAACCCCGATGCCCCGTGTTCAGTGCCTGTAAAAGGTCGAGCACCTCCAGGTCACGCACCTCGCCGATGACAATTCGATCAGGCCGTTGGCGGAGTGCATTGACAACCAGTGACCGAATGGGCACCGCCCCGACCCCCTCGGCATTCGCCCGCCGTGCTTCCAGGCGAAGCACATGCGGAAGGCGGGGTTGCAACTCGGCTGAATCCTCGATAAAAACAACCCGTTCGTCCGGAGGTATGAACTCCGTCAGGGCACCCAGTAAGGTGGTTTTCCCTGAGGAGGTGCCGCCACTGATCAACACATTCAGCCCCTGGCGTACGGCCCAAGCAAGGATCCCTGCCGGTCCCGCCGTCGCCGGATACACCGGCCCGTCCGTGCCCTCGGTCCCGCTCGCACCGGATCCGAAGGCACCCGCCTCAATGAGTTCCAAAAGGCTGTAGGCGCGAGGAAACCGACGGATGTTGAGGGTCGTACCTAACAGTGAAATCGGCGGTCGCACCGCATTGACGCGACTGCCATCCGGAAGCCGTGCATCCACCATGGGATTGCGAATGTTGAACTGCCGACCGAGAGGTAGCACAATGCGCTCGACCAGCGCCTGGACCGACCGGTCATCCCGGAAGTGGATTTCCGTGCGCTCCAGCCTCCCCGCACGCTCCACATATACCTGATTCGGCCCGTTGACCATCACCTCCGTAATCGACGGATCCTCCATAAGGGTCTGCAGGGGCCCAAGTCCTCCGCCAATGGTCGAGGAGAGTTCTTGCTGCACGCCTTCCATTACGCCACGCGGCATGCCGTCCGACTCCTGCACGACCAGGGCGCGCACCAGCGCCCGCTGCTCGTCCTGGGAAAACCCCTCTCCTTCGGCATTGAGACGGGTTAGAACACGCCGAATCACAGCCTGAGCCGGATCCTCGGAGGCCGGGCCAAGTCCAACCAACAAACCACTGTCCACCGTAGCAGTCGGTAGCGCATCACTTCTGTGGCCCGCCGGCAGCATACCCTCTCGCCGTCGTCGCAATTCCACGAGGTAGTTGGCCATACGCTGCTTCAACCTCCCCCTATCCCCGGCCACGCGCACTGCCCATAAGACCGGGCAGCAGGGGATCAAACGTTCGAACCAAGGCCCGCATGAAAGGTCCCCGTGGCGACGACATTGCCAAGGGCTCACGTCGGTTCTCCGCCATCCTCGCCGTTGGGTCGAAGGGGATACTCCCCAAGACCTGCAACTGGAGGGCTTCCCGTACTTCCGCTGGCCGAAAGCCTCCAGCACCCGGGCGGTTCTGATTGACGACAAGGCGAAACTTTTGCAGTTGCATCCCGCCCGCGACCAACGCCCGAAGACCCAGTCGCACCTTCTCCGTCGAACCGAGCATGGGGTCTACCACCAGAGCCACGATGTCGGCCAGGCGCAGCGCTGTGAACACCGCCTCAGTCACTTCCGGCGCACAGTCCACCACGACAAGCGCATGCATCGAGCGCAACGTGCCGAGCACTGTCTCCATCACCTCCTCGCGTGCCGCCACATCGGCACACCCTGAAGAGAAAACCGCGTGGAGACCGCAGCGTAACGCGGCCACCAGTTTCCGTTCCACCACGGCGGGATCCACCATGCGCTCCCCAGCGTAATCTTCCCAAGCGGTTAAGGCGGGCTGTGATGGCACACCCAGGAGCACGTGACTCGTCCCCAAACCGTCGTCTGCATCCACCAGTGCGGTTGACCAGCGGCGATTCGGCCCGGACCGCGCAGCCAGGGCCAAGTTAACCGCAATCAGGGTTTTGCCCACCCCACCCTTGAAGCTGAAGACCGCGATCACTCGCGGCGCAACCCCTTCGACCGCACGCGGACCGTCCACCACAGCCGACCCGGAGCTCGGCGCCAACCCACCGATCCGCTCTAATTGCCGCTGCTCTGCCTCCAGATCCGCGCGAATGGCCTCCTCCAGGTCTTCCGGGCGGAATGGTTTGCGCAGAACACCGCGGATCCCGCACTGCCGAGCCCGCAAAGCCATCTCTGCCGTCGGATCCCGGGCCATCACAAAGACACGCACGGTAGGCATGGCCTTGGCCAGTGCCGACGCAATCCCAAGCGCATCCCGACCGAGGTAATCACCGACCAACACGACCTCGGCCGCATTCTCCATCACCAGTCGCTGAACATCCCGTTCCTGGAGCGTTCCGCCCGCAAATCGCAGGCCCTCCGCCCCCAGAAATCGGCTGCCCATCTCCTCCAACCACTCAGCATCGCCATCGAGCGCCACAAACCACATCGCCGGGTCGTCCCTCTTCTCGCCCGCCCTCATCACCACCACCGAACCGGTCAGCACCGGCTCGGCCCCTCCCCCCTTCCGGAAAGCACCGTAGCCACTGGGCGCCCATCACGAGGTGGAACTTGCCGATGCGAGATCCGGTAGTGTCACGATGCTCGGGCCCGCCACCTCGGACGACGAACCGGTTGGACGCAAAACCACGTCGACCTTGCCCTCACTCTCCGCTAACTCCAACCGCAACGCCTGCTCTGCTGTCAGTGCCAGCACAATCCAGCCAGAGCTGGCCGACGCGGCACTGGATGGTCCGGTACTTGTCGCAAGAACCGGCGCATCCCGCAGAATCTCTTCGGCAACGGCACCGGTCTGAACGCTGAAGACACCCAGCACGTCCACCCGGTCTCCGGCATTCACCTCCGCGAATCCCTGATCCACCGAGAGCGGCAGCACCATTCCGACCAGATTGCCGCAAACGGCGGGCAATCCGGTCACCCCTGCGGCCGCCTTCGATGGTCCTTCCTGGCAAGCCGGCAGTCCATCCAACTGCGCCAACCGGTAATCGAAGCTCGACACGGAAGAGATGGTCCCAAAGAGAGCCGTCGTGGTTACCACCTCCCCGGGGACCAGTCCCAAGCGTGTGAAGTGACCTGTCACACCGCGGAGTGATCGGATCGCTCCCTTGGGAACCGCCGCAGCCGGAACAGACGTCCACTGCACATCCGCCACAGTAATCGCGGTGAGCGGCGGCACA
>JAJYVN010000110.1 GCA_021791995.1 Bacillota bacterium | reverse complement strand
AGGCTAGCCCCCAATGGTAGGCATGGCGGGCTGTGCCTACCGACGGAGCCAAAAGGCTTCGCTGTTACTTCGTTGGGTCCAGTTCGTATCGAAACGCCTGGTGGACCGTCATTCCTCACGCGCCGCCTTCAGCGCCTTCTCTGCGCGGTGACGGGCCGACGGCCGCCCGTACAGCCGTGTGCACATGCTCGTCAGCACATCGATCCTGTCTTGCACGAGGTCGTCCTTGGTCTCTCCCGGATCGACCACGACAAGGCGTTGACCCTGCGCGGCAAGCGTAGATTCGACCTATTCGGCACCAAATCGCAGGAGCCCATCCCGATCCTCGACGGCCGCGATGGCGATCGACGGGTCCGCCGATACCTTCATAAGCTTAGGGCGGTGCCCATTGAGCCCTGATCGAACCTCCGTTACCGTGCGCACCACAGGCCAACCTTTGTGTGTCACGAACTCCACCACTCGCGCTACCTGCCCGTCGAGGTCCGAACGCTGGTCCGACGAGGACCCGCGCGCGTAAACCGCCACCCCGGTAGGCTCCTCCTTCGGAGGCTTGACAATGATCGTGCCGGTCGGTAGTTGCTCTACTGGCACAGGCAATTTGCCGTCGCGGTACATCCGTCATGCGGCTTGGTAGCTGATGCCCTGCTCCTTCGCCCACACGCTTAACTTCATACACTTCGTATACCACATCTGTCGTTAGACGTAGATCTAGTTGGTCAACAGTTGAAACCATCTATGAATAGAATGTATATCCAGTTGCGATGACCAGTGCTTATTCGTCCACTGAATACTAATCGGAGCCGTGCCGGAAAGCCATCGCCGTTGATAGCGCAGGTCTGAGCGAAACGCCCATCGGGTTTAGCACTCCACCGTTTGCCGCCAATGAACAGCCATTCACGCCATGAATCTGGAAATTGGCCTATGTGGCCCCGATGACGTTGCCTATTGTACAAAATATCGCGAAATCCCTTGACACGGCAGAGCCTCCTCTGCGGGTTCGAGCCAACCGATACCCGTGGCGACACCACCTTCGTAGCGTTCACCGCCCGCCTGACCCGCATGAGGCGACAACGCACCCGCATCCACTGCCCCCACCGCAAGCGGGGTAAGGGCCCAGAAAAGAGTAAGGAGCGTCCCTTCCGCCGCCCCCGTGGGTCCACGTCCCGCTTGTACGGCACGGAATCTTCGAACGTCCACGGGTATCAAGGGGCTATCAAAAGGGGAGACGGGTGTGGCGCGCGGGAGGATCCCCGCTTGTGACAGAGAACCATGCGAAAAGATTGGACGATCAGCACGGTGCAAGGGGGAATCCGTCGACGTCACCCACATTGGACGAGGATCAACCTGGAGGCGCCATCCGGCCCGCGGATTCTTCCTCCATGATACTTCACATAATTTCCAACGGGTGTTGGCTCTTTCTCTGGGGCGAGACCCTACCGGATGCCCGTGTGGATCAGGGGGCCCATCCTGGGTGCGTGTCCCCCGGAGATCTCGCTGCCCGACTAGCACGCGCTGACATGCGTTCAGTGTATCGCCAACGCAGGCTGCCACTCGCGGCGTTTGTCAGTATGTATACCGAGTTGGATCTGCCCACGGTTAATGGCAGGCCTCTTCCCTCCCCTGGATTGGGCACTGTCCCCACATGGACGGGACCAATGCAGTCCTGGGAGATTCATGGGGTCGCACATCCAATCTTGGATTGCGTTCTCTGGTTTGCTCCGTTTGCTTCGCGGTCAGGCGACGATCATCGGCTGGGTACCGAATGGCTTTACTGGTGGCGGCTTGCCGCGATCGTCCGCGGAATGGTGAGGCGTGGCTCCTTTGTTCCGACCCTCCTTTATGAGAAGGGCCAGACTTCCCCTGGTTGGCGGGCGGTTCCGGCCCGGAGTGAGCGCGAGGCGATGGGAGCCCTCTGCCGGGCCATGCCTTCCGTTGGCCATGGTGGACGTCTCTCCATAGAGGAGTTGGTGGAAACTTTCCTCCTGTTCTTCGGCGATGCCTTGGTGCGGACCAGTATCGGGCGAGCGTCTGCCGTGGCCGAGCTTCGCAGGGAGACATGGAGAGCGAGTGCGAGTGAGACCTGGCTCGCGCGTCTGGTCCAACGGGACAGGCATCCGCTACCACCATCAACACGTCGGTGGAATTGGGATCGGGTGCGTGCGTGGTTGATGGATCCCGCGCGCTTGACAGGTCCCGCACGCGTGGTGGTGCAAATCAACGAACCATCGGAGGACGACCAGGAGTGGACCCTTTCCATCTACCTTGAGCTGCCGGAAGAACCAGGGGTTCTGGTTCCGGCGGATGAGGTTTGGGCAGAGGGGGATGCTCGTCCGGATGGAAGCTTCCAGAGCGCGAGGGTTAACCTCGAAGGGACGATCGCTGCGGTGAGCGATGTGGCGCCCGCGTTGGCCACGGCCTTGCGCCAACGCTCCCGAACGCTCTCGGTCACCGTTGATGACGTGTGGGATCTAGTGAACACCCATGCAAAAAAGTTGCAGGTCTCGGGTGTGGAGCTCTTGGTGCCCAAGCACTGGCGTCCACCCATTCGCCCGAGCCTGCGGATGCATACCGATGGTCCGGGACTGTTCGACGCGGAGACACTGGTCCGCTTTGAGTGGGAGGTCGCAATCGGTGATGAGAGGCTCAGTGTGGACGAGTTTGAGCGCCTGGTGGCGCAGCGTTTGCCACTTGTCAAGCTGCGGCGCGGCTGGGTGGCTCTGGAACGCAGGGATGTAAACGCGCTCCGTGCTCGCTGGGAGGACCACGGGGGCAAGGGTGAGACTGGGCTCGGTTCCGCCCTGTTGATGGCTGTGGAGGCGGAGGCCGGAGAGGATGAGGCCACCACCTCCGTTGCGCTGGACAGAATGCTGCAGAATGCCTTACAGCGGCTGGCCGCGTCGGCACATGAGGAGGCGGAGCAACCCGACGGCTTCCAGGGCCAACTGCGCCCGTACCAACGCAGGGGGCTTGGCTGGATCGCTGCGCGGGCGAGCCTTGGATTGGGTGGAATCCTCGCGGATGACATGGGGCTGGGCAAGACCGTCCAGGTGTTGGCTGCTCTGGCACGACGTCGTCAGGAAGGAACGGTCCAGCCCTCCTTAGTGGTCGCGCCCACGTCGGTCGTCTCCAACTGGGCGGCCGAAACGGCGCACTTCACTCCCCACCTCAGGGTGCTGGTGCATCAGGGAGCATCACGTGCACGGGGAGCGGACGTTGCCGAGCGGACGGCGACTGTGGATGTGGTTGTCACCAGCTACGCCATCCTGCACCGAGACATTGAAACTCTCGAGGACATCCAGTGGGACGGAGTGATTCTGGATGAGGCGCAGAACGTGAAGAACTCCGCCGCGAAGCAGGCGCAGGCTGCTCGACGGCTGCACTCCCATTGGCGGTTGGCGCTCACGGGAACGCCGATTGAGAACTCGCTCGGCGACCTATGGTCCATCTTTGCCTTCTGCCAGCCTGGCTATTTGCATTCGGCCGATGCCTTTCGGGCGAAGCTCGCGTCGCGGATCGAACGGGACCACGACCCGATGGCGGAACAGACATTGAAGCGGCTGGTCGGCCCACTCGTGCTGCGGCGGGCCAAGAGTGATCCGGGCATCGCGGATGAATTGCCGCCCAAGATCGAGACGGTCGAGCACTGCGTGCTGACCCGCGAGCAGGCAGCCCTGTATGAGGCGGTGGCGCGCAACCTCATGGAACGAATTGAGGACGCGGACGGAATGGCACGTCGCGCGGCGGTGCTGCTCGCGCTTCTACGGCTTAAGCAGGTGTGCAACCATCCAGCCCACTTCACCGGGGATGATCGACCCCTCGCGGGGCGGTCGGGGAAGCTGAACCGATTGGAGGAGTTGTTGGAGGAAGTGGTGGCGGAAGGCGGCAGGTCACTCATCTTCACCCAGTTTGCCACCTTTGGTCGGCGTCTGGTATCCCACCTCACACAGAGGTTCGCACAGTGCCCGATCTTCCATTTGGATGGATCCACCCCCTCCTACGAGCGCCCAGAGATCGTACGCCGTTTCCAGGAGAGTGCCGGTCCGGCGGTGTTTGTGCTCTCGCTCAAGGCGGGGGGGGCTGGCCTGAACCTCACCGGCGCGCATCATGTCTTTCATTTCGACCGTTGGTGGAATCCTGCGGTTGAGCGCCAAGCGACGGATCGAGCGCATCGGATCGGCCAGATCCACACGGTCCAGGTGCACAAGTTCGTCTGCGCGGGGACTCTGGAGGAGCGGATCGATGAGCTCATCCGCTCTAAGGAGGCGCTGGCGGACGGTTTCTTTGGCTCTGGGGAAGCCTGGTTGACAGAGCTTGACGACCGCGCCTTGCGAGAGATCCTGACTCTGCGGCGAACGGCCCTGGGTATTGAGACCGGCGGAGCGATCGCGCGCCAGCGGTGAAAGCATCGTGAGGGTTTCGCTGCCGAAGCAACGGCGGTCGGCCCGTCCCGCGTACCGCGAGGCTCGAAAGGGGCGGCGCGTGTCCGGTTCCAGTACGCTGACGTCGTTGGGGAGCGCATGTTTCCCGTGGGTTCCGTGAACCTTTTACGCGCCGACGGCTGCTTCGGCGCAACCCGCTCCGTTCAATTCTCGAGCGGTCAACGCGCGATCACCGCTCGACCACAGGGGAGGGAGTCGCGATTCCCCCGACGCCTGAAGGCGGCGGTCTGCTCGCGGCGTGTGGAATGAGTACCGGGGGCGATTGGTCGACGTGGTGGCTCTTTGCGGTGTTGGGGGATACGCCTCAGTCCAGGCTTGTTACCGGACGTTCCTATTGGCAAGGGAATCTGATCAGGGATCTGCGCATTGATGAGGGGCGTATCACCGCTACGGTGAATGAGGCGGCACACATGGGCCACCAGGTGATCATCGAGGTTGGCCCGGTCGTTGCCCCTGCGGTGTGGGGTCCCCTATTGGAGCGCCTGGCGCTCACGCGCGAGGCGCTCAAGGATGCTACGTTGGACCAACGGTGGGTCCGGCAGGAGATTGAGCGCGACCCGGATGCAGGGCGGAGTGCATTGTTTACGGGAGATGCCCAGTTCACTTGCTCCTGCTCGGAACGTGCGCAGCCATGCACGCACGCGGTTGGCGTGGCTTATGCCTTTTGGTCAGATACCTTCAAACACCCGAGTAACATTCTAAACCTGTATTGGCGGAAACAGGACCATGCGGCCACAGCGGGCACGGAGCTGATCATCGGCTCTGCACAAGACGTTTGGCTCGGCAGGTACGTTGCCACCGAAAAAACGGTGGCGCGCGACGATTTACCCACGGCCGATCTTCCACGGCGCGTGACCGCTCCAGCGGAGTGGAAGAACAGTGGCGCGGAGATTCAGGCAGCCATGGAGGCAATCTTGACGGTTGTGCGCGAATCCCTGAACCGCGACGTGTTCCCCCGGCGGGCGCTGGAGCGCGTGCGTCCGAAGGTGGTCGCATGGGATGACGCGCAGGGGGATGCACTCGATCCTTCCGCAGTGGTGGTCCGTTCGGCGGAGGGAGGAGATTGATCGTCGGCACGGGCTGTGACCTGGTGCCGGTGGAGCGGCTGAATGCGGCCTGTCAACGCACACCGCGGCTTGTCGAGCGCCTCTTCACTGCCGCCGAGGTGCAATATGCCTCGGGGTCCGAGGGCCTCATCTGGGACCGGCTGGCAGGGCTCTTCGCCGCCAAGGAGGCGACCCTCAAGGCGTTGGGAACAGGGATGCGCGGAGGTGCCTTCCGCGACATCGAAGTTGTCCATAGTGATTTGGGGCAGCCCACATTGGAACTCCATGGTACTGCAGCGGCGACCGCCTGGCGAATGGGGGTTGGTCGCTGGCATGTGAGCATCTCGCATGCTGGTGGCTTCGCCATGGCGACCGTTATCGCTGAGCGCGAAGGTCTCTAAAGCTATATTAGGTGTGGGAGTAAATTAACTTGAACTTGATGCTGAGGCCCGCGGGCGGATGCGGTAGTTCCATTCGGGGTGGAACTCGTCGCGTTCGACCTGCACCTGCTTGAGCTCGTCGTCGGAGACAGCCACCCCTATTGGATATTCCGTGGTGTCGAGTTGGGAGCAGACCTTGAGTCCCTTTGTCGTCGTAGTGTTGGCGATCAAGTTGACGATGCCTTCGTGGGAGGTAAGCGGCCGACCCCGCGTGTTCATGGTGATGTGGGAGAAGAGCCGATGCTCGATTGTATGCCATTTGCTGGTTCCGGGAGGAAAGTGGCAGACTTTGATGATCAGGCCAGTGTCGTCGGCCAGGTGCTGCAATGGGAGACGCCATAGGCGCATCCGGGGATTGTTGCTTCCGCCGCCGTCGGCAGTAATCAGCAACTCCGTGGCATCGGGGTAGGCCGGCTGGCCCATGGCGTACCACCAGGCAGCGATGCTGTTCACGGCAAAGCCCGCAGTGTCATGGTCGGTCCCGACGTTGACAAAGGCCTCGTTGCGGACCGGATCATAGACCCCGTACGGGGAGACCTTGCCGGCTTCGGTTGGGAAATCGTGCGCCTCCACGGCTTCCGGTTCGCCCTGGGGGCACCACTGCTTACCGCCGTTTTGAAGTTGCCGACGAGTTCCTTTTTCTTTGTGTCGACGGAAATCACCGGCTGACCACGATCCTGGTAGTCCTGGGCGGTTGCGTTGATGTGGCGGAACTGCACGTCGCGATCGGGGTGTTGCTTGCAGTCCAGCCGCTTGCGGTTGGACTGCAATGAGTAGCCGAGTTGACCAAGGAGGTCCCCGACCAAGCAGTGACTGACGTGGTGGCCCTTGCGGTTGAGTTCGGCAGCCAACTTGCGGATGCTCTTGCACGTCCAGCGTAGGGGTGAGCAGGGATCCCCACGTGCCTCCGGTGCCACCAGGGACTCCAGGTCTGACAGCAGGGTGGGATCGGTCTCGATCGTTGGTTTGCGGCCGCCCCCGGGCCGCCGAACTCGATCGGGTTCAAGTGCGTCCTGGTTCTCCAACTCGTGCAGTCCTCGGCGCACCGTGTTCTCGGCCATATCGACCAGCGCAGCCACACGCTCGACGCCGCCGGTACCGTAGGCCTTGGCCTCCGCACCGGCCAACAGGCGGCGTTGCTTCTCGTTCAGGAAGGGGGCTAGGGCCTCGAACCGGTCTTTGATGCGTGCAGCGGTCTTCTCGTTCAGCATCTGGTCCGCAGTGAGCATGTCTGCGCCTCCTTCCGCTGCCGTAACGCTGTCGTCGGTGCCCGTCACCGTCTCCGCCACGAGGGCTTGGCGAAAATCGGACCGCAACGGATACATCAAAACTTGCTTGGGGGTCCCTGTGCGCTCGTATTGCCGGTCCTGCCGTCCCGTCCCCGCCGTCTGCCCCAGGAGTGTGCAGTTCGCTGTCCGGTAGCAGGTGTCCCGCCATGGCGGCGCGACGAAGGTCTCCACCACCACCGGTTCATAGCCAAAGCGCGCCAGCCAGTCACCGGGCAACCGGTGCAGGGCCAGTGCCAGGGCATGGCTCGCCAAATGCGGCACACGCACGTCACTGCGGATCAGAAACCTACTGTTGGCGACGATTCGTTGCCGAAACCGTTGCTGCTGCTGCTCCGCGCTCCAACCCAGCCACGCGTCGCGCACGGCCACGTTGCGCCCCGGTGCCGCAAAGAGTAGCGCGCCCAGGATTTCTCGTCTGCCGTTGACCTCGCCGTAGATCCCATACCGCTGATGTGCCCCGAACGCACGCTGAAACCCCAGAGCATGCTGGGCGGCCACCGTGGCGTCCCAGAAGGCCTGCTCCTCCGCGGCCACCGGCTCCACCGTGATCGGTCGTACCTCTGCCAGCGCCCCCACGATCTCCATCGACCCAAGAGAATTGCCCCTCAGCCTTGCCGGCCGTCGCGGCGGTTTCTCCCGCTTGGTCGGCACTGCACCATGCCGGCCGCCGCCAATTGCTCTAGCAACGACAGGCATGAATGCGCCCGCAGCTGGCCGTTCGGCGCCTCCCACTCCAAGTTCTCGCAGATGGTCTGCGCGAGTTCCCATCGGCTCAGAGTCCCGAACCGCCCGGTCGTCCAGCGGATCAGATCGAGATCCGCTGCCGTAAACAGACGGTCCCCGACCATAAACGGTGGCTCCCAACGTCCGGTCAAGGCCCATCGCCCCGAACATACGGGGCATCATCAACCTCCGTTTGTCAATCCCCTATCGATTGATCAGTTCCGGCGCCTTACCTTTTCCAATCCGGCCAATGCATCGTCGGCGACGACTACGCTGCGGCACCAGAGCAGATACAGGCCTTCGGCTGAAGCTCCGACATCCACGCTCGTGGCGAAGACGGGCATGCCAAGAGCGAGCTCCGGGATATCGTGCGCGCTGCGGGGGTGCGCAGTGCACGGAGTCCTGGAGGAACCGCTTCGACCGGTTCCTCATCCGGTGGGAGCAGAAACCGAAAAACTTTCTCGTCGTGCTCCACTGTGCCTGTGTGTGGTGCACGTACGGTCCTGAGCGTTGCTATTTAGTCACCTGTGCGCACCACAGAAACCGCCTGCCGTATCGGCGGGCCAGCCGGAGCGGTGGGTGTTCCCACGGTTTGATGCTTAGCATCGACGTCGTCTTTCCCCTGCCTCCATCGGTTCTTCTACCCGCGCCCGTCTCCCCCGGTGCTCCATGGTCGGCGCTTATCTGCCTTTGCCCATTAGCACGATCCGATTTCGGCCAGACTCCGAGTCACTGCGGGAGTTCGGTATCGCGTCTGCACGGGGCAGTCTCGGGTTTCACCACTGTCGTCGATCGTGATCCCAGAGTTGCTCGCGTCGTAGCTACTCAGGCCCCGGTAAAAGGGAACCAAGGAGCGACGGCAATTGGGGTCAGGCGCAGTGTCAATCCGCAGGTCAGCGGAGTGGAGGGGGCCGGTCCGTTCAACGGGTGTGAGTACCCGGCGGGATGATCGGATCAGGGCGAGGCAGCGAGCGGGGCAAGCCCAACTCGGTCGTGGTGGGATGCCGACGCGGGGTCGCTGGGTTGGTCAGCGGATGGAGCGGGGGCAGGAAGGGCCGGCCTTCCAAGGCTTGGCGCAGGCAGTCCAGGACCGGCAGGCCGTGCTTCTTGACGGTGGAGATGTACCCACGGATGCGGCAGAAGTCGGTAGCGGCGTCCGCGCTGCGGAACGTGCCGGAGATCTTCACCTTCACCATGCGAATGTCGCGTTCCGCCTG
>JAJYVN010000109.1 GCA_021791995.1 Bacillota bacterium | reverse complement strand
AGGTGCTGGCCGATGTGGTGGGGCTGGTGCTGGTCCTATGTGAGTGCGCAAGCGGCTTGCCGCGAGAGCCATAGGACGACTCCCAATAGCCCGTCGACCCAACTCACGCGCAAACGGGTCAACTCCTTCTCCGCAAGGGGAGAGGGAACCATGGGCAACCGGCGCAAGCCGGATTGGGGCGGCACGAACAACGGTTGTCGCGGTTTGTCAGGCAAATCGGGCAGCAGTTGACACCACTAGGGCCGGTGGTCAGAGGCTGGGTCGGCACCGTGGGGATTCCCACGGTGCGGTGCTGCGGACACGTCGGCAACATCGATCCCTCCCTGGGTCCGAAGGACCCGTATGGTGCTTACTGGTGCAACCCGCACTCGGTCTTCTCCCGACCCGACCAACGGCCCGATCGCGGATCCTCCCCGACGCGGACGGCTCGGGTACAGGGCCAGCAGCCGATGCTCGGAAACCCCTGATCGTGCAACGGGTTATACGGTACATCGTGCGCGTGCACGTACCGCCATACGTCCTGATTCGTCCAGGCTGCCAAGGGGTTGGCTTTGACCAAACCAAACTTGTCATCCCAGGTCACAAACGGTGCATTGGCCCGTGTCGGCGCCTGTTCGCGTCGAATGCCGGTGATCCACGCCCGTTGCCCTGCCAACGCCCGCCGCAACGGTTGCACCTTGCGCAACTGGCAGCACAGATCCGGTTGTCTTTCCCACAAAGCTGGACCATACGTTTCGGCTTGGGCATCGACGTCCTGGTCCGGCACTACACGCATTGGATGGACCCCGTAACGCTCCTCAAGGCGGTGCAACGTCGCGTATGTCTCAGGGAAGAGCAATTGCGTGTCTAGATAGAAGATGCCAATCGCTGCTGCCACGCGACTGAGCATATCCACCAGCAGGCAATCCTCTGCACCAAAGGAACAGGCCAGCACGACGTCCGGCGTGTAGCGCTCTGCCACAAAGCGAAGCACCTCTTCCGCCGGGCCGCCCCGCCGCTGGAAGGCCTCGTTTTGTGCCGCGAGTTCCGCCGTTTCCGGTGCCCCTGCTCTTTCTTCGGACAGCGCTGGCGCATCCACCGATCCCGTGGCACGGGTCAACTCGTTCGTAATCTCCCCAGGCATGCCTCGACCCCTTCCTGCGGCCAGCCCTCAGTGGGGCCGATAGCGCGGTTCACGATATGAGGGGCGTCCCGATTTGGGGATCGAAAGGGCGGCCTGTTTCAAATCCCGATGAACCTAAGGGGGCGGCTCATGATCAAGAACGCGCGATGCCCGCGTTGGGCGGAATCGATGAACTCGATGCGAATGCCCCGTACGCGCACTTTGTCCGGACAACCGTGTACCGGGGGCCCTTGGGATTGTGGCGCCCTCCTTTGGTCGGAGGATGATCGGTCTTCGGCATCAGAGCGTGACCACCCGGGCCGATGCGTGTTTCATGCATGGATTTATGGAATGAGGAAAACAGGGGGAGGCCAGTGTGAGGATGTCCCACGAAGCGGCACCATTGGCCTGACACGCATGCAGAGTCAGCATGGTGGTGCCAGTCCAACCGGGCCAGCGAGGGGCGATCCTCGCGTGCGCGTCGCAAGCCACCGAGCGCCCCATCTGGTCCACGTCACTGCCGCGCGTCGTCCGACGGCCAGAGGCCAACGTTTCCCCGGTCCAGGCGGAGCCAAGCACGGGATGGCTGTTGACGACTATGGTTAAAGCTGACTAGGTTGCGACGAGCCAATGCTTGATCTGGCAGACCTTTCGTGGACGGGTGGATCGCCCCCATGACACATTTAAAAGCGGTTAACCGATCGAGAATCTGCAACGGGAACCCGTTAAGCTGCCCGTGTCAATCGAAATGGGGACCACCGTGGTCATTGAAATGGGGACCAGGGGGCAGGGTGCGGGGTCGTGTGGGATTCCCCTCCCTTGGGTCCTGAGTCCGGTGTCTGACTGCGGCACATCCCCCCTGTGATCCGGTGGCCTGGGGTGAGCGTTCGCGGGGCGATGCTGGCATGAGCGGCAGTCCATGGGTTATGTCCTGGATCACTCACCGTCCGCCTCAAGCACCCCTCGCCGGCGGCCCTGCCGAGGCCATAGTACTATGGACTGGTCTTGACTCTTTCGGTGCCCGCAATGCCGCCAGCGCGGCGCGCGCCTCAGCTTCGGCCTCCGTGTCCTGGAGGCGGTTCGCCAGATCGGCCAGAGCGTCCAACCGTACGGCCACCCAGAACCTAGCCTTGGCTGGCTTGCGGCCGTCCTGCGGCACACCCATCAGGCGGTAGGCCAGCCGGAGTTCCACCAGTGCGGCCGCCGCCAGTCGGCTTCCCGTGGCCGCGTGGGCCTGCAATCGCTCCACCGCCCGCGCCAGCAGCCAGGTGCTCCGCGGCTGTGGTGAGCTGCCACCGTCCAGATACCGCGCCACTTCCACCATACGGGCTTCCGTTGGGGTCAGGTACGTCACCACGGCGCGTGTCCGCAGTCCCCTCGGCTCCATCGTCTCACCCCTTTGTCAGGCGCCTTCCGTCCTCGAGGCGCGCTCACGGCTCTCCCGTACCCGGTAGCTCTCACCGTTGAAGCTGAGCACGTGACAGCGGTGCGTCAGCCGGTCCAGCAGCGCTACCGTCATCGTCTGGTCCCCGAAGACCTGGGGCCACTGCGCAAACGGCAGGTTCGTCGTCAGCGCCGTCGCCCGCCGCTCGTAGCGCTCGGCGAAGAACTCGAACAGCAGCTGTGCCCCCTCGCGGCTGAACGGCACGTAACCCAACTCGTCGATCGCCACCAGGTCAAAGGCGGCATACTGCTTGAGCACCTTGGGCACCCGCAGTTCCCGCTGTGCCAGCAGCAACTCGTTCACCAACGCCGCGGCGGTCACGAACCGCACGCGGTAGCCGGCCCGCAGCGCCTCCAGACACAGACCCAAGAGCATGTGCGTCTTGCCCTTATGTAAAGCTTTACATAAGGGCAATTATGCAAAGCCATCAGTTATGTGAAGTCCCCTGCCGGCAACTGCATGGATACGCGCTAGGGACCGGTGCGGGCTTGTCATAACTCCTTACATAGCGGGCGCGATACGGTGCCCGCCCGCGTGAGGAGGTCGCTCATGGACAATGGGCCCGCGCTCGACGATCTAGTCGCGAACGTGCTCGCTGAACTCCTGCGGCTCCAGTATTCTGCCGGCTCCCGGACGGGGTACCGACGCTTCTATCAGCGTGTTCTCGCGTATGCCCGCGCACGTGACATCAGAGAGTATTCCGAGGCCTTCGCCCGCCAGTTCTTTGAGGACACCTTCCAGGTCAAGATGCGGGAACTCCCTCAGCCTGTGCCCCAGAAGCTCTGCCTGGCCCTCCGCTATCTTCGCTGTTTGGGGGATTACCAGCTCCACGGGACCGTCTTCCGGCGCCAGGTGAAGAAGGGTCCGTATCAAGCGCCCGACGCATACCGGGCGGTGCTTGAGGCGTTTGCACGCGAATGCGACCGGCGGGGCTATTCCGCGCTGGCAGCGCGGAGTCGATGGAATCGCCTCCGCGCCTTTGTGGATTATCTGGCGACTCAGGGAGTTGCGCCTGAAGCGATCAGTGGCCAGCATCTGTCCAACTACACTGCCACCCTCATGGGGTATCACCCCAAGACGGTTGCAGCGATGCTCACGAACGTTCGAACGTTCCTGCGCTTCCTTTGCTCTGCCGGGTACCATCGGTTCGATCTCAGCGGCGCTGTGCCCCGGCTGCGCTCGCGGTACTATGAACGCCTGCCAAGCGTCTGGCCTGCGGATTCCGTCCGGCGTCTCTTGGGGGCTATTGACCGGGGCAACCCCACCGGAAAGCGCGATTACGCGATCATCCTGCTCGCGGCTCGGCTCGGCATGCGGGTGGGGGATATCAAAGCGCTCACGCTGGCCGCGTTGCACTGGGAGACCAAGACGATCGTCTTGGTGCAACAGAAGAATCGGCGGTCGACGACCTACCCACTCCTGGACGACATCGGTTGGGCCCTCATCGACTATCTGCAGCATGGACGGCCACGGACGTCGTCGCCGTATGTGTTTGTTCGGCACAACGCCCCGTTTGAGCCGTTTGCGCAGTACGCCAACTTCCATCAACTGATCACGAAGTACACCCGCCGGGCGGGAATCCCGCTCCCGGGAGGGGCCCACGGCATGCACTCGCTCCGGCACACCTTGGCGAGCGCCCTGCTTGAGCAGCACACGCCGTTGCCCGTGATCGCCGAGATCATGGGCCATCTGAGCACGCAGTCGACTCAGGTCTACCTGCACGTCGACCTTGAGGCGTTGCGCCGCTGCGCGCTCGATCCAGAGGAGGTGTTGACCTGTGCCGACCCCATCACCTGAGCGGCCCGTGAGCTTCACCGGACCGCTAGCGGCCGTCTTCTATGGTCTGATCGCAGAAAAGCGCGGAGCGGGCTATCGGTACGACGCGACCGCGCACGACCTTATCCCATTGGATCGGTTTTGTGTCGCAGTCGGCCTCCACGAGGCCAGCTTGCCCCGGGACTTCGTGCTCCATTGGGCCAACAAACGCGACCACGAAACCGAGGCCACGCGCCAGCACCGCATCTCGCTCATCCGGATCGTCGGGGAGTACATGCAGCGATGCGGATATCCGGCATACGTCCATCCGCGCCACGCCGCCGGGCCGACGTCGTCGCGCTACATCCCCTATATCTTTTCCCGCGTCGAACTTGCTCGGCTCTTCACCTGCATTGACGCCTGCGAGCCTGATCGCACCTCGCCCGGACGTCACCGCGTCTTCCCGCTCCTGTTCCGCCTGCTCTACGGCAGCGGCTTGCGCATTTCTGAGGCCCTGGCCCTGCAAGTGGAGGACATCGACCTGTCCCTCGGCGCCGTCCACATTCGGCAGGCCAAGTTCGGGAAGGAAAGGGTGGTACCACTTCACCCGGCGTTGGCTGAGAGGTTTCGTGAATATCTGCAAGCCCCGTTCCTACTGACTGCAACGGAGCGGTCGGTCTTCCCGTCCCCGCGCGGTGGTGCCTATCGTGCCGATACGATCTATGGCTACTTTCGCCGTTTTCTCTGGGCAGCGGGAATCTCGCACGGGGGGCGGAGCCGCGGGCCACGCCTCCATGACTTGCGCCACACCTTCGCCGTCCACTGTCTGCAGCGGTGGGTCACGGACGGCGTTGACCTCTCAGTTGCCCTGCCCTACCTGTCGGTCTATCTCGGTCACACCGGCCTCAAAGGCACCCAGGACTACCTCCGCCTGACCGCAGACCTCTACCCCAACATCGTCGCTGCCGTCGAGCGCCGGTTTGGAACGCTTCTGCCTGGGGGGCAATCACAGTGAAACCCACGAACTTCGCCCAGTTGCTAACGCGCTTCTTGTCTCGCTATCTGCCGGGCCAGCGTAATGTGAGCGTCCACACGATCCAATCGTATCGCGACACGTTTGCGCTGTTGTTGCGGTTCTGCCGTGATCGCAAGAGCTGGCATCCCGATCAGGTGACGCTGCAGCATCTCGACCGACGTTGCCTTGAGGAGTTCCTCGACTGGCTCGAGCATGATCGCCACTGCGGCGTGGCCACCCGGAACCAGCGCTTGGCCGCGGTCCACGCCTTCTTTCGCTACGTGCAGTATGAAGCGCCCGAGCAACTGGCACCGAGCCAAGAGATCCTGGGCATTCCATTCAAGAGGACGGCGCACCCGACCGTTGGATATCTGACGCCCGACGCGCTGCAGGCTCTGCTGGCCCAGCCCGACCGGAGCACGGCCGAAGGGCGTCGCGATGCCGCATTGCTCACGCTGCTCTACGACACTGGAGCACGTGTGC
Organism: Bacillota bacterium; assembly: GCA_021791995.1. GTDB lineage: Bacteria > Bacillota > Sulfobacillia > RBS10-35 > JAJYVN01 > JAJYVN01. The sequence continues at coordinate 3,381 of JAJYVN010000109.1, read as the reverse complement.
AGGAACTGATCGACCTGATGGTCCGAAACGTCCGTATCGAAGCCCCTGCCGTCGTAACCCTGACCGGCAAGGGGCGGAAGACTCGGCAGGTGCCCTTGATGACCCCGACGGTGCGCTTAGTGGCGGATTATCTGACGGAACGGCGGTTGCTGCAGCCGGAACGGCTGGACCATCCGGTGTTCTACAATAGTCAGCGGCACAAACTCACCCGCGCAGGCGTTACATACGTCCTCGACAAATACGTGCAGCAGGCCCGGAGTCGTACTCCCGTCGACTTCCCTCCCCGTGTGACGCCCCACGTCTTGCGTCACACCAAGGCCATGCACCTCGTGCAAGCTGACGTCAACCTTATCTACATCCGCGACCTGCTGGGCCACAGCCACATCACCACGACCGAGGTCTACGCTCGCGCAGATGCGGAACGCAAGCGCCAGGCCCTCGCCCAGGCCACCCGAGTCACCTCGGTGGAAGAGTCCCACTCCGATTGGACCGAAAGTCCAGATCTCATGAAGTGGCTCCGCCAGATCTGCGCCCCAGCCCCGTAACGGTTCATGTTATGCCAAGTGGGCGGGAGCGGAGCTCAACAAGGTGGCCACTCGGGCTCCGCTCCTTTGCATAACTGATGGCTTTGCATAATTGCCCGTGCCGGGGACCCCGGCCAGGATGACGGATTCGTGCGCGGCGATAAACTGCCCCTCTGCCAAGGCCAGCACCCGCGGCCTGGACACGGACGGCTGCGCCGCGAAGTCGAAGCTCCCCAGTTCCTTGATCACCGGCATGCGGGCCGCCTGCAGGTTGCGTGCCAGCCGGTGCTCCTCCCGGGAGGCCCGCTCCGCCGCCAGCACCTCCTCCAGCCAGCGGTATGCCTCTTCCGTCAGCCCCATCTCCTCCGCCGAGGCCCGGTAGCGTGCCAGCACGCCCGGCAGACGCAGGGCCCGCAGCGGGGCTTCGATCGGCCCGTACACAACCTCCAGCCCCTCGGCCACCAACACGCTCCTTGCTGCCAACCCCCCGCCGCCACTTCCGTCAGCCACCCGTAGACTGCGCTGTCCACCGTGCCGATCTCGGCCCGCGGCCAGTGCGCCATGGCACTGTCGGGCAGGGGCTCATGCGGCGCGCTCTCCGTTGCCATGGCCAGCACCGCCCGCACGCTCTCCAAGTCGTAGGCGTGATGCTCCTCCGCCACCGCCAGCGCACGGCTCAGCGCCTCCAACCCCACCTCCTCGCTCAGACGCAGGATGGCCACCAACTCCCGCGTCGCCTCCGGCCGGCCGCTCAGAAACCCGTCCCGATACCGTGCGATCTCCGGCGCCCCGTGGGCGATCACCGCCGCGTGCCTCGCCGCCCGCGACTTGCGCGCCAGCACCGGCAGGTAGTGCTCCAACTGCAGCGACGGCGGATCGCCCTTGCTCCGCCGCTGGTGCACCGCCACCGTCCGCTGCCCGTCTGCGATCTCGACCCGGTCCCAGAACACACGCAAGAGCAGTGCCTTCTGCGCGTAGTCGGCAGGGGCCGAATACTGCACGCCCTCGTAGTGCACCAACAGCGTCTTGTCCACGCGGACGAATCGCTTGCGGCAGGCATCGAACGGCTTGGCGGGCAGGGTCCCCAACTGAGCCTGCTCCCCGTCCCACAGCTCGGTGACCAACCGGCCTCCCTTGTGCCGCCTCTGGGCGTCTTGCAGGCACTCCTGCCTCGCCCGCTCGTTGAGTTCAGCCAGCGACCCCACCTCCGGCACCGGGCTGAACACGTTCTGCTGCGCCCACCGCACCAAGTGCTCCACGCCGCCCTTCTCGTTGCCCCGCCCGGGGTTGGCGAATACCGCCTCGAACCCGTAGTGGGCTGCCAGCGCCACGAACTCCGGCGTCTGCAGCCGCTTGCCGCCCGCCAGGATCTCCCGTACCAATGCGCTATCGTTGTCGAACAAGGCTTGTGAGCTTACCCCGCCAAAAAAGCTGAGCCCGCTGACCAACCCGTCCAGCCACGCCTCCCGTTGCATATGCCTGAACGCCTTCACGAACGATGCCGTGCTGTGCATCAACCGCATCGCGATGAACGGCAGAGATGCCTCCTGCCCGGCCAGGATCACCTCCGCGTGGCCGAAATCCACCTCCATCATCGCTCCCGGCGCGAACTCCAACGGCACGTACGCCTCGCGTGATCTCACCCCCTTCAGCTTCCGCACATACCGCCGCACCGTCTCCTCCGAAGCCTCCACCGCCTGGCCGTACTCTTCCCTCAGCTGCCGGTAGATCCGCCGCGCCGTCCGCCGCTGCTTGCGCTTCACCTCCGCCTCGTCGTGCGCCACCCACCCCGCAACTACTGGCTTCCACCGGTCCATCTTCGGCGCCGGCCGCTTCTTCCTCAGCCGTGCCTTGGTGTGCGGCTCGACCACGAAGTCGTCGGCCACGTACTTGCGCACCGTCTTCCGGCTCACGTGCAGCCTCCGCGCAATCTCTCGGATCGGCACTCCGCGCTGATGCATCGCTCGGATAGACTGGATGTCGGGCACCTTGAGCATCTCCCTACCTCCTGGTTGGCTGGTTCGCACAACCCAACCTTACCAGGTGTGAATTCGGGATCCGAGGTGCCCCCTTTCCCCTTCGCTACGCGCCCGGGGTGGGTCCCATTTCGATGACCAAGTGGGTCCCTTCTGGATTACCATAGGCAGTTAAGCCGAAGTCCCTGACCTCCAGAGCGTCGCAAGCGTTGAGTAGCAAGGAAAGCGGAAATTTCATCACTGGGTTCTTTGTCTACGCCCTGCGGCAATCTCCACTCCGACCAGCTGGAGGAGTTCTTTTTGCAGGGGATCCGCGTCGTGACGAGCTGGAACGGAGAAACCTCGGGGTGAGCGGGCATCCGCACGGTATTGCGTGTCACCGTGCTGAGGCGAGCGATCCATGTGCCGAAACTGTGGACGGTTGCTCCGGCTGGTGTGCGCTTCGTTCGAGCCCTCTCGAAGGCGTCGGGAGAGCGCACGGCGGGAGAGAGCGGTGAATTGTGTTCGTGCCGCCCTGGATGCTCATCCTCAAAGAGGTAAGCGTTCAGGGGGAGGATTCGGTGACGGTTGGGAGGGGGGGTGGTGGTCGAGATGTCGGCCAGGGCGAATGCTGATCGGCGGGCAAGCGGGAGGGTCGGGCGTGACGGGAGAAAGGGCGCCACAGCGGGGGCTGGCGAGTCGGATCGGCAGTGATCGCGCTACGGTGGGAGCAAGACACACCAGAGCGGGCGCGCGGTCGCAGACCAGCCGCCGGGGGCTCGTGTGTACCGGTGACCTATCCGCATGGCGGCTACGGAGAGGCGACCCGAGGTAGGACCAAGCGGGCGACGGTGCTGTTGGGAGCGCGGCGGGAGGCGGTGGACCCACGCGATGCCCGAGCG
>JAJYVN010000108.1 GCA_021791995.1 Bacillota bacterium | reverse complement strand
CTGGTCCGGCGATGCCGGTGGTGACGGGAGTCATCACAGCGGTGGGCAGTGGGAGCATCACGGTGCTTCAGGGTGACGGAACTGCCGTGGTGGTGGACACGACGTCCTCGAAAGTCGGGCGTGGGCCGATGGGCAAGGGGAAAGGCAACACGGAGTTGCGCGTGGGAGAGATGGTCCAGGTTCAGGGGACGGAGATGGACGGGAGTGTTGTTGCGACCAGCATTGATATCGTGGGGTCCCCAGCAGTGCCTGCCGGTCCGGCGATGCCGGTGGTGACGGGAGTCATCATAGCGGTGGGGAGCGGGAGCATCACGGTGCTTCAGAGTGACGGAACCGTTGTGATGGTGGACACGACGTCCTCGAAAGTCGGGCGCGGGCCGATGGGTAAGGGGAAAGGTAACACGGAGTTGCGCGTGGGGGAGGATGTCGCGGTCTCCGAAACGGCCGGTGGGACGATGATCGTTGATCTCATGCACCTTGCGCCACCGGCACCGCAGGGACCAGCCAGCCAGGGGCCCGTGTCGCCTGGGCCGTTGCGTGCCGGTATTGGGTTCAATGGACAGCAGGGTAATGGCGCGGGCCTGCAGATTCCGTTGGCCGCCGGGGGCAAGGGACAGAACAAGCAGGGAGACGGGTCTAAGTGGAAGGGGATGGATGGCCCCGGCCACGGGCATTGAGCAGGTAGCATGATGCGGAGTAGACAGTGGGTCCCCGCATGATGTTAGGAGGGTTGCAGGGCGAGCCCTGCAACCCTCTCGTTCAAGAGGTTCGTGGGTTTTCGAGCCAAGTCGGACGCTCGACTCGTGCGGGATCCTCGGTGAGATGGACGCGGGTGATGCGGACTGCGAGTGAGTTGTCTGGATCTACGACAATCTCGCCTCGCGCGACGATTCGTCCACCGATGGTGAGAACAGCGGGTTCATCAACCTCCGTGAGGAGCGGTAGGAGTGTTCCCGGATGCAGATTGCTCAGTTCGGCGAGGGAGTAGACGCCACCGCCCACATAGACATGCACATCCACCTCGACGCGCCCGATGTCCGGCCCGCTCGACGGGTCCATCGCTTGGCGCAGTGCGGGCGTTCCGAGGTGCTCTACTGCTTGCCGTAAGGTGTCCATTCCGCGCGCGTCGGTTCCCAGCGCCAGGGGAACACTGTGTCCCAGAACGATCCCTTCGAAGGGAAGGGCCAACCCTTCTGGGGGAAACGGCGTAGCGGCTGGGGTGAGCCATTCGTGTGGGAGACGGGTCCCCAAGAGCACCCCAAGTTCCTTGACCACGGCATCGTAGATTTCCTGTTGCGTTCCCGTACTCCAAAAGAACCACAGGCGTATCTCCAACGGTAAGCCGAGCGAGACGACGCGGGATGCCTCTCTCGCGACGAACGACTGGCCACGCGTCACTGACATCAGCGGGATGAACTGGCGCCATGCCTTGTTCAACAACCCCGAGAGAACGGTGGCGGTTCGGTCCCCAAGGACTGCCCAACTGCCCGTGACCTCCGGGGCGGCCGTCTGATGGTTTGCCCCTACCAGAGAGGCAAGTAGCGTATTCAATTGCTTCTCGCTTAGCCTGCCCGGCATGGTCAACCCTCCCATACACAAAATTATGCCATCACAACGGCGCACCAGCAAGAAGAGGACAGGTGAATAGCTCACCCCGCGGGATCAGAGGCTATGCGGGAAAGCGGGGATGGTTCCGCATGGGAATTGGGACGCACGAGGATGCACGCACGGATCGTAAGCAGGTCCGTTCCTCTGGTGGTGAGGGGGGGAGATTTCGCCGTGAACTCCGGACCCCAGGACTGACGCTGCTCACGCTTGGGGGAGTCATGGGGTCGGGTATCTTTCTCGCAAGCGGTCTCGTCATTCAGCACGCCGGTCCGGCTGCCCTGGTGGTCTTCGCCGTTGCTGCTGTCGGTATGTACCTTGAGATCATGGCCCTGGCGGAGATGTCGGCTGCTGATCCAACTCCTGGATCATTCCTCGTATACAGTGCACGCGTGCTGGGCCCGGGGTTCACGTTTGTGGGAGGGTGGATCTACTGGTTTTCGAGTGTACTCACCATGTCCAGCGAGGTGACAGCCGCCTCTCTGTTCATGCAGTTGTGGTTTCCCAACATCCCGATCTGGATTTGGGCCTTCGTATACTCCACCGGCGTGGTTGGCATCAACTTTTTGGCTGTTCGAGGCTTCGGCCAGATTGAGGCCGTCATGGCGGGTGTGAAGACGTTGGCCATTGCTGGGTTTGTTGTTCTTGGCATCTCGTGGGCGCTAGGACTGGTGCGTTCTGGACCCACGATCCTGCCTTTATGGAGCAATCTATCCCGTGGAGGACCTTTCTGGCCGCATGGCGTGGGCGGTGCGGCTCCTGCTCTGCTGTTGGCACTCTTCGCGTTTGCGGGTACCGGGGTCATCGGCATGGCGGCGGCGGAAACACGTGAACCAAGCAAGACCATTCCACAGGCCGCACGGCAGACGGTCCTGCTTGTAACGGTGCTCTATTTGGTCTCGATCTTCTTTGTATTGGAACTCGTGCCGTGGAGCACGGTGCCGACTACCCACAGTCCCTTTGTTGCGGCGGTTGCGGCGACCGGCATTGCGGGGCTCGGCACGGTGATGAACGTTGCCTTGCTTTTTGCGGTTCTATCAACGATGAACGCCGCGCTGTATGCGAATGTGCGTGTTCTGTACAGCCTCGCGCGGCAGGGTCAGGCTCCCAAGAGCCTCGGAAGGCTTAATCGGCAAGGGCAACCAACCGCCGCAATCTGGACGAGCGCGGCACTTCTTGGCATGACGATTATTTTGGCATATGTCCTGCCCCACAAGGCGTACAGTTACTTGGTGACCGCAACTGGGTTCCAGGCAATGTTCGTTTGGCTCATGATCCTCTGGACACAGATCCACTATCGCCCGTATTTGGAGCATCATCATCCGAACGGTCTCCCCTTGCGGCTACGCCTCTATCCATACAGCCCCATTGCATGCATCCTGCTGGTTGTACTGGCTCTTGCCTTTTCACCGCTCGCCTCCGGCGAGCTTGTCGGCGCCATCGTCGGCTTCGGCGGAATCTGTGTGGCCGCTCTCGTCTGGATCATGCTCCGGCATCGTCTACGCCGTTCGGTGCAGGATTGAACCACGTCCGGAAGGATTGAACCGTCCGTGCGAGAAGGCAACCCCTCAGGAGAGGGGAGTGCTTGCTTTGGACAGAGACGGTGCTTTGGGAGTCGCGATGCTCAGCTTCGCGCACGTTCATGCGGACGGGTATGCTCGTCAGGTGGTTGATCATGCACGTGCGCGGCTTGTGGTGGTTTGGGACGAGGAGGAGGCGCGAGGGCGGGAAGCTGCGAAACGGTTTGGTGTGCCGTTTGAGCCGGACCTCGACAGGGTACTGGCTTGGGACGGCGTCGGCGGGGTGGTGTGCAACGCGCCATCGTCCATGCACGCAGAGATTCTGACCCGAGCTGCACAAGCGGGCAAGCACCTGTTTACCGAAAAGGTCCTGAGTCCCACGGTGGCCGACTGCGATCGCATCATTGCTGCGGCGCGCCAGGCGGGTGTGCAATTGGTTATCTCCATGCCGCGCCTCTGTGAGGGGGGTGTACGGTGGCTGAAGGAAGCCATTGACGCGGGCGACCTGGGGGAGATCACCTTTGCACGGACACGCCAGGGACACGCAGCGGCGCTCGACGGCAACTGGAAGCCGGGTAATTGGTTCCGCGATCCAGAGCGCGCGGGCGGCGGGGCGTTGATGGATTTAGGGGCTCATCCCGTCTATATCATTCGGCATCTGTTGGGGGAACCCCGGTCAGTTATGGCTCGGCTCTCCTCGTTTCGGGGGGCCTATGAGGTTGATGACAACGCGTTGGTCCTCATCGAGTTTGGCAGTGGTGCGCTCGGTAGTGTGGAAGCCTCCTGGGTGCAACGGGGGGGGCCTGGTGGCGTCGCGGTTTATGGGACCAAGGGGTGGGCGATGCTTGGGTACCCCGGGGCGGCGGTGATCGCAGGGGGAGAGGCATTTACAGGTAACCGCGGAGGCGCCTTGATGCCAGACCGGCTACCGCCCGCTTGGCCCTCACCCATGGATCAATGGCTCAGGGCTGTCTTGGACGGTCGCACACCGGAGATCACCCCGGAGTTCGGACGCAGTCTCACGGAAATCATGCAGGCGGCCACGATCTCTGAGCGGGAGCGGCGCGAGGTGCGTTGGCCGATTCACTAGGGATCAGTCAGGAGGCACAGGGTTGACGCATGCGGGCGGCGTCCTGTTGGGTGTCGACGGCGGTGGCACGCACACTCGGGCCTTGGCGGCGCGGGAGAACGGGTCCGTGGTGGGAACGGGTGATGCCGGGGCCAGCAATCAGGCCTCGGTGGGTCCAGCGGCTGCGGCGGAGGCGCTGCGCCAGGCCATCCGCCGTGCGCTCGCCGGGGCTGGTGCGAGCCCCGAGCAGGTGATTGGGGCTTGCCTCGGCTTGGCGGGAATCGACCGGCCGCGGGACCGGGACGCGCTGCGCTCCTCCCTCGGCCTGTTGGGTCTTCACTGTCCCATGCTAACCGTCAACGATGCCGTGGCTGCTTGGGCCGGGGCCACAGGCGGGCTGCCCGGTGTGGTCGTCATCGCTGGTACGGGATCGATCGCGTATGGACGAGACGAAGCGGGTGCTGAGTGTCGCGTCGGAGGCTGGGGCGCCCCGTTCGGCGATGAGGGCAGCGCATACTTTCTCGGTGGCCAGGGTATGCGCGCGGCGCTCCGCCATATCGATGGAAGAGGGCCGACGACCGCCCTGACCGCGGCGCTTCGTGACCATCTGGCAGTGGACGACCCACTCGATCTCGGGGTGGGCGTGCGCAGTCTTGCAGGATCCACTGGCTCGCTGACCACTGCGATCGCATCGCTTGCTCCGGTGGTGATTTCCGTTGCGGAGGAGGGTGATTTAGTCGCTCAGGCGATTGCGCAAAAAGCGGTGGAGGAACTGCTCGACCTGGCTCAGTCCTGCCTACGGCAGCTTCGCCTCTCGGGTTCCTCCACAACGGTTGTGGCGCGGGGAAGTGTTCTGACAACGGCTTCCGGCCGTGCCGAAACCCTGATCGGACGTCTGCTTGGTCAGCGTTTGCGGGACGTGATCGGCGTGGAACTGCGTCCGGCCCGTCACCCCGCAGTCGTCGGTGCCCTTATTCTGGCTTGGCAAGCCGCGCGTGGTGCGGGGCCGCCCCCCGATCTGCTCGAACGATTGCGCCTGGAAGGGATGGTCCTCTGATGTCAATCTGGATCGTTGGGGATGTCCTGACGCCGACTTCCCATCTTTGTCCAGGCTATATTCGGGTGGAAGGCGAGCACATCGTGTCGGTGGGTGCCGGGGAGCCACCTCACGATGCGGCGAACCGGATCGATGCTCGCCGTGGTCTGATTGTGCCGGGGTTTGTGGATCTACACATCCACGGAGCGGGCGGGTCCGATTTGATGTCTGGATCGGACGACGTGCGGGCCGTCTCGCGCTTTCTGCCGCGCACCGGCTGCACTGCCTTTCTGCCGACAACGATCACCGCCCCGTGGCCCGACACCCTAGGAGCAATCGCCGCTATCGCCAAAGTCTGTCAAGACCCCGATCCTGCCGGTGCGCAGCCGATTGGCATTCACCTGGAGGGCCCCTTTCTGAGCCACAGATGGCCGGGTATGGCAGTTGCAGACTGGATCCGGCCACCTGACTTCGAAGGTGTCCGTGCACTACGGGCAGCCGCTGGTTCCTGGCTGCGCTCGGTCACGCTCGCGCCTGAGGTGCCCGGTGCGCTGGCCGTGATCGAGGAGCTCTGCCGTTCTGGTGTTCTCGTTTCCGTGGCGCATAGTGACGCATCCTATGACGCTATGTGCGCCGCTGCCGAAGCGGGTGCCCGGCACTTGACGCATGCCTTTAACGCGATGCGTGGTCTGCACCACCGGGAGCCAGGAACCATCGGAGGGGCACTCGACCTTCCGTCCTTCTCCGTTGAGGTCATCGCCGACGGCGTGCACGTCCATCCAGCCATCTTGCGCTTGTTATGGCGGATTAAAGGCTGGCGGTGCATGGCCTTGGTGACCGATGCCATGCCGGCAGCCGGAGCCCGTGAAGGCGTGTATGCCTTTGGCGGGCAAGAGGTGGTCGTGCACGGGGGTTCCGCCCGGTTGGCGGATGGCCGCCTCGCTGGAAGCGTCCTCCGCATGGATCGCGCGGTGGCCGTGGCCGTTGCAGCTGGAATACCACTATCGGAGGCAGTGGGAATGGCATCCTTGACCCCTGCGATGATCGCTGGGCTTACCGATCGGGGACAACTTGCACCGGGGTTCCGTGCGGACCTGGTCATGCTCGACACAGATCTGCGGGTTGTCTGGACGATGGTCGGAGGCCGTCTCGTCTGGCCGTCGGTCAACGGTTGAGTTCAACGCGGTGTCCTGTCTCGGCGTAGATCACCCACTCGGCCAGATTGGTCGTGTGGTCGGCGATCCGCTCGATGGCGCTGGCGACAAATAGCAGGTGTGTCGCCTCGCGCACGGCCTCTCGATCGTCGAGCATGTAGGTGAGCAGTTCACGAAAGATTTGGTCATAGAGTCCGTCGATGCTGTCGTCATCCACTCCGGCGCGGCGGGCTGCGCCGACATCCGCCTGATCAAATGCTGTGATCACACGCCCCAGCATCTCGTCGGCGAGGGCCGCCATGCGAGGAATGTCCACGAACGGCTTCGGTAGGATGGCCCCTCCAATTCGCAGGACGCGCCGGGCGATTCCGGCCGCGTGGTCACCGATCCGTTCCAGATCAGTGACGATCTTGAAGGATGCTGCAACCCTTCGGATCTGCAGTTGTGTGGCCGAGTCGAAGCGCCGGTCGGTTGTAAGCAACTGCACGCAGCGACGCTCGATCTCCTCTTCCATCTGGTCGATGGCAGCATCCCCAGTAATGATCACCTCGGCTTGTGCTGCATCAGCGTGTTCCAGGGCGTGCAGCGCCTGTGTCACTGCAGTGCGTACCCGAAAGGCCATCTGGTGCACGAGGGTTCGAATTTCTTCTGTTGCTGCCTCGCTCACCACTTTCTTTCCATCGGGCGTGCGTCCGATGTTGCCCGCCACCGACCCACCCCCCTCGGCCGTCTCGCTCCGATCCACGGACCCAACTATACCGCCTTAGGCGCTGCTCAGCGCTCCTTGCCGACGATGTCGGAAATGGTGTCCGCAGCACGCCCGATGCACCGTCCGACCTGTCGTAATTCGCGCAGTACCTCGCGCAGGCGCAGCGCATCCGCTGGGTCGAGCTGGCGCGACCCCAGGTCCACACCGTATCGATACAGGCTTGCAACCACGTTTTCCGCTTTCTTGGCCTTACGGGAGAGGCTCGCCGCAGAGGAGGAAGGGAGTACGTCAACGGCTGCCTCCAGCGAACGGGTTCCCTCGGCGAGCGCTTCGGTCATGCTCCACACGTGTCCGCTCTCCTGGTTGCCGAAGACGGCGATCGCCAACAGGGCGTCCTGTGCGGCATCGATGACGTCATCAATCTGTCGTGAGAGGGCGAAGATATCGTCCCGATCGAACGGGGTTGCAAAAGTTTGGTTGAGGGCCTGTGTCAGTTCTCTCCGTATAATATCCCCGTCTGCCTCCACCTCGGCCATGCGGGCAGGGCTTCCCCCTTCGACAAGCAGGGCGCAGGCCAAAACCGCGATGCCGACCTGTTGGCGGAGTAGCGGCACGAAGCGTTGATCGGATGGAATGAACAGCGCCCAAATTCTGCCCCACGATGTACGGTGCTTCATCGCATGCCTCCCGCCAGTCGCACGATCATCGTCAGGACCCCTCCAGAGACCAGTCCCAGGGGCAATGCGATCAACCATGAGAGCACCATCTCGCGGACGACCAACCACCGCGGCAGGGAGAGCCGGCGTGCCGCACCAGATGCCAACATCGCGGCAGTCGAGGTTTGCGTGGTGCTGACCGGTTCCCCGAGCGATCCGGCTACCAGCACCGTCAGGCCGCAGGCCAACTGCGTTGCGACGGCGTCGGTGGAGCGGATGGGGTAGAAGCGAAAGCCGACGGTGCGTGCCATGCGGATCCCGCCCACGGCCATCCCAATGGTGAACGTTCCCACGGCGGCCCACACAGCCCAGGCCGGGATGGGTAGGTGCCCTGCCGTCGCGGCCCGGCGGCCGGCCGCTGTGGACCATGCGCCCACGAACGCGAACAGTCCCACCGCCTTTTCCGCGTCGTTGCCGCCGTACCCAATGCCGACCAGAGTGGCGCTCAAAGGTTGGAGGCCGCGTAAGAAAATGGGCGCTTTCTCTCCCACATGGCGCAATACCTGCCGCAGCGCGTGCCAGATCAGAAGACCACTCAGTGTTCCCGCTCCCAGGGCGACAACTTGCCCCCCGAGCACAGCGCTAAGCGGACCCCAAGCGACCGCATGCCATCCACCGGCCACCAGGCCGGCCCCTGCCAGGGCACCGATCAGTCCCAGCGTAGTGCTTGTGGGAAGGGCTCGCCACCAACTGATGGCTGCGACCAGAATTCCGCCGGAAACACTTGCCGCATACACCCCTGGTCCCAATAGCGGTAGGGACACAATGCGGTAGAGGATGGTGTGCGCGACGGCAGTGCCGATGATCCAGGGCCCCGCAGCCACGCCCAGGGCAAGGATCAGGCTCGCGCCAAGGGGGGTGAAGGCCCGCGTTGCGAGGAGGCTCCCAACCATGTTGCCCCCGTTGTTGAAACCGGCCAGGACGTTGAAAAGAACCGGAAAGAGGAGGAGCCAGGGAGTCTCACGCAACGACGAACCTCCCTCATCCGGGTGGTTCACCGGGTGGTTCCCATTCCCCTGTTCCGATGCGGTACCATGCACGCCGGGCCGCTTAGAAGGGACGGGGGACGCATGCTGTGCGTGGGGATCCTGGGATGTGGCGGAATGGGCACAACCGATGCCGAGGTAAACCGCCTGTAGAGCCAGCGTTCTGTGGTTGTAGCGGTGTCCGACGTGTTTCCGGAAAGGACCAGGGAATTTGCGTCCGAATGGGGGGTGTGCACGCCCGCACACCCCCCATGAATTGGTGTTCAGCGACAACGCGGACCTCGTGGTGTCAACTGCTGCCTGATTTGCCTGACAAACGAGACCATCGTTGTTCGTGCCGCCCCAATCCGGCTTGCGCCGGTTGCCCTTGGTTCCTTCTCCCCTTGCGGAGAA
>JAJYVN010000107.1 GCA_021791995.1 Bacillota bacterium | reverse complement strand
TCGAGCGGCACGAGCGCATCAGCGACGCAGAAACAGATCGGCTCTTGGTGCGGATGAAGAGGGACCCGGAGACGTCCTCGCTGGCCGAGGTCTTCTGCGTTCCTCTCCAACAGGCCCTGGGGCACCTGAATGCGGCCTTCGTCCATTTCTTCGCGGGTCGCGCCCAATACCCACGCTTTCACCGGCAGCATGATCGACCGATCGCCACATGCCGCATCGGTGGCTTCCGGTGGAAAGAGGGAACCCTCACGCTCGCCCAGATGAACGCGCCGCTCGACATCCGTTGGACGCGGCCCGTCGGTGCACCATCAACCCGCGCCACGGTCAGCAGGGACCAGGCTGGCCGTTCCTTCATCTCTTTCTCGACCGAGGGGGATGGTGCTTCATTGCCTGAGGTCAACGTGAGCGTTGGCCTCGATCTTGGGTTACTGGATACCGTCGTTCGGAGCACACGGGAAAAGGTGGGAAACGAACACCTTTTCCGCCGGAACGAGAAGCGGCTCGCTCGGGCGCAACGGAGTCTGGCCCGCAAGCAGAAAGACTCGCGCAACCGCACTAAGGTGCGGTGCAAGGTGGCCCGCATCGCCGACCGGCGACGGGATTTCACGCACAAACGCAGCACGCGCATCATCCGCGAAAACCAAGTGATATGCACGAAGGGTTGGAACGTGAAGGGGATGCTCGCGCATCCGACGTTGACCAAGAGCATTGCCGATGTGGGATGGGTAGCGTTTCCGCGGCAACTGGAGTGTAAGGCGCGGTGGTATGGTCGCACCTTCGTTCCGATCGACCGCTTCTACCCCAGCAGCAAGCGGTGCCACGCCTTCCGCCGTACCGTGGACCACCTCCCGCTTGCCGTACGGTACTGGGAGTGCGCCATATGGGACGTGGCCCCCGACCGGGAGGCGAACGCTGCGCAGAACATCCAAGACGCGGGACTCTCGAAACGGACCGCCGGGCTGGCGGAGTCGGCCTGTGGAGGGGACGATCGCCCCACACGGAAACAGCTGGACGGACCCCGGCGAAGCAGGCAACCTCGGTGAGCGATCATCGGGAATCCCCGGGCTTGAGCCGTGGGGAGGCGGTTAAGCATTCGGAGGGAGTGCAGTAAAGATGGAGCCGAAACGGCCCGTGCGCCAAGGGGACCCTGCACCCGACTTCACCCTGCCCTGCCAAAGCGGACACAGCTTTCACTTGGCAGATCACATCGGGCACCACCCGGTCGTCCTCTACTTCTATCCGAAGGACAACACGCCCGGATGCACCATCGAGGCCCGGACCTTTCGCGATCGCTATCCCGATTTCCAGAAGATAGGCGCCGAGGTGGTCGGCATCAGCGCCGACTCAGTCGATGCGCATGATCGCTTCGCGGCCACGTGCGAACTTCCGTTCCTCTTGGCGAGCGATCACGGCGGCTCCGTCCGGCGGCTGTACGGGGTACCGTCGGTCATGGGATTACTCGCCTCCCGCGTGACATACGTGATCGATGCGCAGGGCACGGTTATAGGCATCATCTCGTCCGTGCCCCCCGCACAGCATCCCGCAGCAGCCTACTCCCTGCTTGTAGCGCCCGAAAAAGCCGATCGCACCTGACCGTCGGAAGGGCTCACGAACGCTCGGTTGGCGCGGCCTCGTGACGGCGCCCACGCTCATGGCGATCTAGAATTTCCTTCCGTATGCGCAGGGCCTTCGGGGTCACCTCGAGCAGTTCGTCATCGCGCAGAAAAGCGATGGCCTGCTCAAGGCTCAAGACACGAAAGGGGGTGAGCTTAACCTCCTCCTCTCCGGTACTACTCCGCATGTTGGTCAGGTGTTTCTTCTTGCAGATGTTAATATCCAAGTCCGTCTCGCGGGAGTGCTCCCCCACAACCTGTCCCGCATACACCGCCACTCCGGGCCCCACGAGCAAGGTCCCTCGTTGCTCCGCGTTTTCCAAGGCATAGGCCGTTGTGACACCATCCTCCCAGGCCACCAGGGATCCGCGCGCGCGGCCCGGAATTGGCCCACGCCACGGGCCGTACCCGCTGAATGCATGGCTCATAATCCCATAGCCTTTGGTCAGCGTCTGAAACTCCGTCGCAAAGCCCACAAGCCCCCGCGCCGGCACCACGAACTCCACCCGTGTTCTGCCATCGCTCTCCGGGTGCATCTGTTGCAACTCGGCACGGCGCAGGCCCATGGCCTCAAGGACCGCTCCCAGGCTGCCCTCCGGTACATCCGCAACCAGATGCTCCATCGGCTCCTCCAACCCGTCCTCCCCGGATCGTAGGATCGCCTCCGGTCGGGATACCGCCAGTTCATACCCCTCCCGGCGCATCGTCTCCACAAGAATACCCAGGTGGAGTTCCCCTCGACCGCTGACCGTAAAGGCATCCGTCGTCTCCTGCTCAAACACGCTGAGGCCGACGTTATGTTCTGCCTCGCGCAGAAGCCTGTCGCGCAATTGACGCGAGGTAACGAACTGTCCCTCTCGGCCCGCAAAGGGCGAGTCGTTGACCCGGAAGGTCATCGTGATCGTGGGCGGGTCGACACGAAGGACCGGAAGGGGGTCCGGAGCATCAGCGCTGGTAATCGTATCACCCACTGTCAGATCAGCGATACCGGCCAGCGCCATAATATCCCCCGCAACCACCTCCTCGGCCGGGACGCGGCGCAAACCTTCAAAAGTGTACAGTTGCATCGCCCGGGCCATTCGCACGAGCCCTTCCGGCCCATGCATCGCGGCCACAACCTCACCCGAGCGAATACGTCCCCGTTTCACACGACCGATTCCAATCCGCCCGACGTAATCATCGTAATCCAGGGTGGTGATCAGCACCTGCAATACCCCCTGGGCATCGGCATCCGGTGGGGGCACATATTCCAGAATCGCATCCAACAGTGGCCGGATATCCCCGCGTACCTCCTCCGGGGAAAAAGGCTCCGGTAGGTCGCGGAGCGCAACTCCGTTCCTCCCGGACGCGAAGATAGTCGGAAAATCGATCTGCTCCTCATCTGCCCCCAGCGCGATGAACAGGTCCAACACCTGATCGACCGCCCGCAACGGATCGGCACCGGGGCGATCGAGCTTGTTGATGACCACGATGGGCCGGATGGCATTCTCCAGTGCCTTTTTCAGCACGAAGCGCGTCTGCGGCATGGGACCTTCAAAGGCATCCACGACGAGCAGCGCACCATCCACCATCGAAAGGATTCGTTCCACTTCACCGCCGAAATCCGCGTGTCCGGGCGTATCGACGATGTTAATCTTCACGCCATGGTACGAGACGGCGGTATTCTTGGCCAGAATCGTGATTCCCCGCTCTCGCTCCAGATCGCCTCGATCGAGCACACGCTCTCCCATAGCCTGATTGGCGCGAAACACGCCGGTCTGGCGAAGGATCGCGTCCACCAGGGTCGTCTTGCCGTGATCCACATGCGCAATGATCCCCACGTTGCGAATCGCGCCGCTCTCCGGGCCCGTGTCCACACGCGCTACTCCCCAAAAATGCAGATTGCGACCACGTGAGAGTATCCGGCATGCGGACCAAGACCGCAACGTGCGGATTTCGTCTGTCTCGGAACGCCACCGCATACACCAGGAGCATTGAGGGAGGGCGCAAGGCATGGTGGTGCTTCGAGCGGGCGAGTTGTTGCGGCGGGTCGTCATCATCGGTTGTGCCATTCTGCTTTGCGCGTTAGGCGCGGATTGGGGGTGGAATTCGGTTCAGGATCACGCCACTGCATCGCTGCGTGACCATTTGGTCACACGTGCCCCCGTGGGCCAACCGGTCGTTGCCCTTACCTTCGCCCTGGATACAGCCGATGCGGAAGAGGCAAACCATGTGCTGCAGGTCATCGACGGATTTGGGATCACCGCAACCTTCTTCGTCACAGCATCCCTGGCGCGCAGTGCGCCAGGGCTCGTCAGTTCTCTGGTGGCCGCAGGGGATGAGGTCGAGCCAACGGCCGACCCGCTTCTCCATACCACTGCCACGACAGCCCACTGGAGGGCCGCCATTGAAGCGGACGTCGAAGCGGTCGAGGGGGGTAGCGGCCAACGGCCCGCCTTTCTGCAACCACCCGCTGGAACGCTCACCGCATCCTTTCTGGATGCCGCCAACTCCCTGGGCCTCACGGTCACGGGAGCCGGCGTTCATCCCGGCGATGCGCTGGAACCAGGAACCGACGTCATCATCAATCGGACGCTCGCGGGCATTCGTCCAGGATCGATCATTTTGCTGCATGCGACCGCCGAGACGGTCGCGGCATTGCCCGCGATCATCAATGGTCTTCGTAGCCGTGGGTACAGTGCGCTGAGCCTCGAGGCGCTCTTCACGCTGGCATCCGGGCAGACGGAGACCCGATCTTCGCCTTCCAACGACATCGCGTCTCTCGCGGGGACTGCTGCCTGACTCAGATCCGCCGTGCCACCCACCACCAGGAACGGATCCACCAAGGCTGGGCCCGAACGGTTCGCCCCGCCACAAGCGGCACCTCAGCCAACACCTGGCCGTTCAGGCGTATCGCCACATCTCCCACCACCGTACCGCGGGATATCGGTGCCTTGAGCGCGTCGATCCGCACTGCGGTCCGTGCTCGGTACCACTCGTCCAGCGCGAGCGGCACCGCCAACGGGCTCGCGGTCACCACCGGCAGCGTCTCGTCGGTCTTCGCGATCGTAACCGTCCGCAGCAAGGTCCCCGCCCTGTATGGGGGAAAATCGCTGAAGTGACTGAAACCCCACTGCAGGAGGCGAAGACTGTCTGCCCACCGGTCATCACTGTGCAGCACCACGGCGATCAGCTTCATGCCGCCCAGCGTGCCTGAAGCAACAAGACAACTTCCGGCCGCGTTGGTCGTCCCTGTCTTCACGCCATCCACCCAATCGTATTGGACAAGTAGGCGATTGGTGTTCGCGAGTTCCTTGCGAATAATGCGCAGATGCGCGTCCTCCCCCTGCATGATCCCGGTCGGCGAATCCACGATCGCCGCAAAGGTCGGGATGCCGAGCGCTGCCCGAGCGATGAGCGCAAGGTCATAGGCACTGCTGAAATGGAAGCTCTCCGTGAGCCCGTGTGGGTTCACAAAGTTGGTGCTGACCAGACCCAACGCTCGAGCCCGCTCATTCATCAACACCGCAAAGGCAGGGACCGATCCCGCGATGTGCTGTGCGATCGCGACCGCCGCGTCATTGCCCGACCGAAGGAGAAGCCCATGTAGCAAGGCTGAGAGTGTGTAGCGCTCTCCCACCCGGAGATGGGCTGAAGACCCCGGCGTCGCGGCCGCCGATGGCGAGACAGTGACGATCGACTCCAGATTTCCCTGTTCCAGGGCCACCAGCGCGGTCATCATCTTGGTCGTGCTCGCTGGCGCGCGCGGCGACATCGCGTCCTTGGCCCAGAGGATGCGACCCGTTGCATAGTCGATCAACACTGCGGCGTCAGCACTCACGCGCGGTGGAGCGGCAACATCGGCCGGAATGCGCGAAAGGGGCGCCGGGGGCCCGGCCGGTGGCAGATGGGACGCGGCGTCCGCCACCCGCATGGACCCGAGCACAAGCGATACCACAAGCGCACCGACAACGAGCCGCCGTGCCATGTTTCCCCCACTCCCTGAGGTCAACATGGACCGTGTTGATCACGCGAATACAGTCACTTTCCGGAAGAGACCAACGTAAAGTCCAAATACTCCGGTGTGGTACCGGATAAGGCAGGTTGCGCGATGCCGTTGACCGTAACGTGCAGTCCGCCCGGATTGCCCGCGTAGAGAAGGATGGGGGCGGTGCCGGTCCAGGTGTATGACTTCCCGGCCTCGAGCGTGGTGTTATCCGTCACGAGTTGCCCCCCCACCCACTGTTCGGTCCAGCACGCCGCCGAAACGCTCACGACGACATCGAGCGAAGCGGCACCCATAACGCTATAGGTTCCCATCGCTTGCCCGTTCGTCGCATCAGTACCCCAGTGGAGGTTCACCACGACGGGCGCCGGAATGACCGCTTGCGGCGCGGACGACACGACGGACCGGATCGACTGTGCCGCCCCTTGCGCAGTGCGCGTCACGCTCGAGCGCGCCGCGAGGTGCGGGAGTTTGGTACGACGGGCCGTCAGGGCATGAACGACCCAGACGATCGCCGCAACCAAAAGCACAAACACGATCACGCTCCGCAAAAACCTTAGTCTGCGGCGTGGCGATCTGCGTCCGCGACGACGCCGTGTCGGCGTTCCAGGTGGTCCCTCCGTCTGCGGCGCTAAGCGATCCCGATACTCCGCGACAACCGCTTCACCGTCCAGCCCAACCTCATTGCCATATGACCGCAGAAAGCCCTTGATGAAGACCTGGCCGGGGAGAGATCGCAACTCACCCGCCTCGAGGGCAGAAAGGTAAACGAGCCGGATGTGCGTGGCGGTCGCGATGGTTTCCAACGAGCGTCCTTGGCGTTCCCGCGCCTCACGCAAGAGGGTACCAACGGCGACCAGCGCTTCCGTGACCCGTTGCGGATCCGGAGACCCGTCTTGCTCCACCGTCCCCCCTCCCTTGCCGTTTCAATGGGGCGCTGGGAATGCAATGCAATCTTCTAATTTTCGTTCGCTATCTTCGTAAACCTTCCTCTTTTGCCGCGTCATGATCCATAGGAGTTCAGTGCGGCGCACGTGTGGCGACGGAATGCTCTGGCTGCCACACGTGCCGTTCTCAGTTCGCTACCGCTTGGCGTGGGTGGCCATCCAGCGTCAGATAGAGCTTATCCCACAGGACGTGCAGGAAACCGCCGCGCGGAACCGCCGCCGCCGCGGTTACCGTCGCCGTACCGACGACCTTACCGTCCACCAGCGCCTTCACGGTCCCCACCGGTTCTCCCTTGGTGAGTGGAGCCACAAGCGGATTGGTGATCGACACCTTCAGTGTAGGGGTGACAGCCGAGCTGCCCGTAACCGTCACCCAACTCGTGCCGTCGATACTGAGCTTCTCCGTCGAGGTGCGCCCCTCCCAGAGGCGAACCTCGCTGGGTACTGCCTTGTTCCAATTGGCCTGGACATCATGGAAATTGGCGAAGGCCCAATCCAGCAATAACTCATCGTCTTGCGCCGCACGGTTCAGCGCCGCACCCTCAGTCACTCCGCTGACGCCCATGACCACTGCGATCATCTGATCATTGCCGTCGGTCCCAGTGGCGACCAGATCGGCGCTCGTCAGATAGCCGCTCTTCATACCGTTCACGTATGAGTCCACACCGATGAGCTTGTTGTAGTTGTATGCGGTGATGTGGTCCCAGGTAAAGGACGGCAAAGCCGTATAGTCGGCATACGATGGGTCGGCCTGCCAGATGGCCCGTGCCAGAAGCGCCATGTCACCCGCGCTGGAGTATTGCCCCGTAGCCGTGAGCCCGTCTGGATTGACAAACACCGTGTGCGTCATCCCGAGCTTTTGGGCCTCTTGGTTCATCTCGGACACGAACTCCGCCTGCGTACCACCAAAGTAGTCGGCAAGTGCGATGGCCGCGTCATTTCCAGAGGACACCATCAACCCCTTTAGCAGGTTCGACAGGGAAATGGGGCTGATGCCATCGATGTACATCTCGGAGGTACCACGTACCGTGCTCTGCAATTGCGCGGTCCTGGAAATCGGGATCATCGTGGACGCAGAGACATTCCCACTCTGCATCGCCTTTACGCTTAAAAGAAAGGTCATCATCTTGACCAGAGAGGCTGGCTCCATCTCCAGGTTTGGATTCACCGCATCGAGCACCTGACCCGTGCGCACGTCCATCACCTCAAGCGATGCGGCTTGCAGCGAAGCGAGGCTGGGCGGAGTAGGCACCCCCCCTGCTGCGGTCCCCGCCGCGGCGGTGCTCGATACGGTGGAGGAAGCCCCTCCACTAGCAGCAGCCGCCGCGCCGGGCAAGAACGCGACGAGCACCACCCAAGCCCCCGCAACCGACCGACGCCATCCAGGCGTCACCGCTTCCCATAACCTCAACTTCGATTACCTCCCATCCGTAGTCGGCCTCGACCCTCGCCCATACTGCAACCAAACCCACGCAAGAGGCAATGGCAAAACGGCGGACACCGCCCTCTTCTGGATCTTACGTGCCATCTGGCGCCATTCCGCATCTCGCCTCGGCGGCAACATCCGACACCAAAAACCAGAGAGCCGGTTCACAGGACCGGCTTCACCAGGTATCCTGATGCACATCGGGGGTGAGATCTGTGGCCAAGGCGGAAGACGGAGACCCACTAGCAGCGCTGGCCGGAGTTACCGGCGCGTTCCTTTTAACGGAGCCTGAACTGCGAACCGCGTTGCAGGGAGCCGAAGCGGATGGCGTGCTGCGCTGTTCGGTCTGCGGCGGCCGGCTGCGCGTGGAAGAGGTACACCTTCTGCGCAAACCGTTGGGCCATCGGTGGGCGACCTTCACCGTGCATCGGGAATGCCGATCGATGGGAGGCGAGGTCTCGTCTGAGCAGCGCGACGCGTCTGCCGCTTCTCCCGGTACCGCCCCCCCCGAACGGCAAGAAACCTTCTGACTTGGCACGCCCGAGGACGGCGGACATCGCGACATCCACCCGTGGAGGGAGCGCCTCTGGGGAGAAGATCGATCGCTTCACAACTATGACACCGCACGAGGCCTGTGTATGCCTTTGCATCGCCCACTTCCACGGGTTTTTCACCGATGATCGCTGGCGGCATCTTCTGGGTGGGGAGTGTGACGGTTACCGCCACAACCGGGCGAGCGGCAGGAATGATCGCCTTGGCCCTGGCCTTCGCGGCATGGCTCCTGGTGATGGCCACGATCGCTCCCCGTCGCTCCCGCCCCGCAGAGTGGTGTCCGCTATTCGTGGAGGAAAACGCTCCACCTCTGCGCTCCGAGCCCCGGACGGATTGCCGCTCGTCGCGGAGCAATCGGCATCCTGGCCCGTGCGCGGGCCTGCCATGGCGTTGTTGTCCGGTGCAGTATCTCCGTTGCTCGAGCTACGGCACAATTCGCTCGGACCGCTTGTCGGAGCCATCTATCTGATGGAAAGTACTGACGACGGGCTCTTTCGAGCGATCCAAGCGCCACTCTCCATCCTCCAGGCACGCATCGGAGGCAAAATGAGGCGCGTCTACGTCACTGCAAGAAGGCTTGACCGGAACGAGCTACGGCATACCGTTCCTGTTCTTATAGTCTTTTATTTCCGGCTACTGCCGGTTTCCTATTGGAACGTTCCTGCTTCGCAGCAGCCGGTTTCACCAGGCCGTTCTCCTGGCCAGA
>JAJYVN010000106.1 GCA_021791995.1 Bacillota bacterium | reverse complement strand
GATGCCGTCGTTGACAGAAGCCACAGCACGCTTGGGTATCGAGGTTCCGTTTGAGACGGCAGCGGAGGCGTTGGCAGAGGCGCTGGGGGTGCCGGTGCCCACCGAGGATGTGCGCAGAGCCACCGAAACGATCGGCGCGGTGGCGGAGGCCGAAGAGCAGGCGGCGGTGGACAGGGCGAAGCAATGCAAGGAACAGCCGGGGGAAGTAGACACCGACACGCTGGTGGTCGCGGTGGACGGATGCATGGTGCACGTAGGGAAGGCCTGGCACGAGATGAAGGTAGGCGTGTGCGCACCGCTCGGTCCAGCGTGCGAACGGGATCCGGATACGGGGCAGATGCGTTTCGCCTTGGGACGGCAGCAATTCTGCACCGGCCAGGAGGATGCTAACCGGTTCTGGTATTGATGGTATGCGCTCGTCGTAGCGATGGGGTTGGGCGGTCGGCAGGTACGACGAGGGATCGTGCTGGAGACGGCGCGGAGTGGATCGGACGGCGGGCGGAGGCGTTTCTGGGCGTGGTGGGGGTGGAGGTCATCGAGATCGTCGACCTATGGCACGGCCGGCAACACCTTTGGCACCTGGCGCACGCGGTGTTCGGCGAGGGGAGAGCGGAAGCCACCGCGTGGGCTGAGCCGATGGCCAAGGCGTTGCTGGACGAGGGCGTCAGCCCTGTATTGGATGCGATCCGCACTCTGCAGCTCCCGACAGAGGCGGCACAGGAAGTCGTCCGGTTGGCGCTGGAATACTTCAGCGAACACGCCCAGCGCATGCGCTGCCCGGAGTTCGCCTTGGCCGGTTGGCCGGTCGGTTCAGGGATGGTGGAGAGCGCCTGCAAGTTGGTGGTCGCCGCCCGCCAAAAGGGCTCCGGTCCGTGGGATCGCTTCTGGCAGCGCGAGCCCCAGATGCGCCGACCACTCGCCCGGCACCTGGTCAACCCGGCTGCCTGACGTCCACCACAATTGTGGGGCGCACCCCCAACCGCACTGCTCAGTTGACGCACCCTCGTATGGCGTTTACACTATTGCGGCGATACTTCCGGGGCTGCTTCGCATCAGCGATCGGTTCTCGGCAAAGGAGCGGCTCTGGTGGCTACGAACACGAACCGGATTCTCGTGACTCTTGCGTGCACGGACTGCAACCGGCGGAACTACCACACGTCGAAGAACAAGCGCAATACTTCTGCACGGTTGGAGTTGCGAAAATACTGCAAGTGGTGCCGCGGACACCGGGTGCATCGTGAGACCCGCTGACGCGACTCTGCCGAGCGTGCTCGTAGTGGCGGCTCTTGCTACAGTGTTCATGGGGTGAAGGCCCGTAGCTCCAACTGGTAGAGCGGCGGACTCCAAATCCGTTGGTTGGGGGTTCGAATCCCTCCGGGCCTGCCAAAGCTTTGATCGAGGGCGGGGAAAGAGTGCTGGAAACAGTCGCCCAATTCGCGCGTGAGGTTCGCGCGGAGGCGAAGAAGATTAATTGGCCAGCATATCGTCAAACGCTGATGATGGCGTTGGTCGTTGCTGGTATGGTTTTGGTGATTACGGGCATCGTCTTCGGCCTGGACACCCTCTTCAATTGGGCCATAACGCCCGTCACGGGCGTAGGGGGATGACGGGCGGTGGGACGGAAGCGCTGGAGGTGATCGATCGCATGTCGGTCGAGGAGCAACCGCCGGTTGCGGCTATCGCGTCGGAGGACCACGAGGAGCCTTCCACGCATCCGTGGTTTGTTCTCCATACCTATTCCGGTTACGAGAACAAGGTGAAGACCAATCTTGAGAAGCGTGTTCACTCGATGGGCATGAGTGATCAGGTCTTTGAGGTGATCGTACCCGAGGACGAGGCGGTCGAGGTTAAGGATGGCAAACGCAAGACCGTCAAGCGCAAGGTCTTTCCCGGATACGTTCTGGTGCAGATGGAGATGACGGATGACTCTTGGTATGTGGTTCGCAACACCCCAGGTGTGACGGGGTTTGTCTCCTCCGGCAATCGCCCCATTCCGCTTACCGCGGACGAATTCGCAACGATCAAGAAGCAGATGGGGCTGGGTGAGGAGAAACCTCTGCCGCAAGTGAATGTTGAAATCGGCGAGAATGTCCGAGTCCGGTCGGGCCCCTTTGCTGGTTTTATTGGCGTGATTGACGATGTGGACCAAGAGCGCAGCAAACTTCGTGTACTCGTATCGATGTTCGGGCGGGAGACACCACTGGAGTTGGAGTTCACTCAGATCGAGAAGCTGTAGGGCCGGGGAACCGGTGGAGGGTGAATATGGCGAAGAAGATTCAGGCCATTGTCAAGCTTCAGATTCCGGCAGGAAAAGCGACGCCCGCTCCGCCGGTCGGTACTGCGTTGGGCCCGCACGGGGTCAATATTATGGCGTTTACCAAGGAATTCAATGAAAAGACTCGGGAGAATGTGGGGCTGATCATCCCGGTTGTGGTGACGATCTTTGCGGATCGCTCATTCACCTTTGCGTTGAAGACACCGCCTGCGGCCGTTCTCTTGCGCATCGCGGCCGGTGTCGAAGCCGGGAGCAACAATCCGAATCGCAAGAAGGTGGGCAAGGTGACTCACCAACAGGTGGAAGAGATCGCGCGCCGCAAACTGCCCGATCTCAATACGGAATCGATTGAGGCAGCGCAGCGGATGGTAGAGGGAACGGCGCGTAGTATGGGGCTTGAGGTCGTCTAGCTCCGGAGGGGTGTGGAGGTTGCGTAAGCGGTCCAAGGGGTACCAGGGACAGATCAAGCGCGTCGAGGATCGAGGTTATGATGTGTCGGAAGCATTGACTCTCGTCAAGAGTCTTGCGCGAGCGCACTTTGATGAAACGATTGATGTCGCGTTTCGTTTGGGTGTTGATCCGCGTCACAATGACCAGGTGGTGCGGGGAGCGGTGGTCCTGCCGAACGGTTTGGGTAAATCGGTTCGCGTGGTGGTTTTCGCCCGGGGGGACCGGGCCCGGGAAGCGGAACAGGCGGGTGCGGACATCGTCGGTAGCGACGATCTTCTGGAGCGGATCGCTTCGGGATGGATGGAGTTCGATGTAGCGATCGCAACGCCCGATATGATGGGGGCGGTTGGGAAGCTGGGACGGATTCTTGGTCCACGAGGCTTGATGCCGAACCCGAAGTCCGGTACCGTGACGATGGATGTTGCTGGTGCGGTGCGCGAAGTGAAGTCGGGACGCGTGGAGTATCGGACGGATCGCGCAGGAATCGTGCACGCGCCGCTCGGCAAGGTTTCGTTCGAGGTTCGACAGCTGGAGGAGAACTTTGCTGCGCTCCTGGATGCCCTCTACCGCAGTAGGCCAAGTACTGCCAAGGGTGTGTACGTGCGCTCAGTGGTGGTCTCCTCGACAATGGGGCCTGGCGTGACGGTGAATTCAGGAGCAGGGGTTGCGGCAGCGGTCTGATGTTCCGACCAACGGAAGATGGGCCACCGGAGACAGCAGGTGCCCCTGGAGGGGCGTAAGCCGAAGCCGCCTGCCGAGGAGGCCTGGCTCTTGGGATGTTGTTGCATTCCGATGGAGCGAGGTGCCCTCCGGTAGCGGGGGGTTTCTTTTTTGAGCAGCGGAGGAGGGGTGCGAGCGTGGGCAGGGTGAGTGAAGAGCGGAGGGCCACCAAGGAGACCCTGGTTGGCGAGGTGCGGGAGCGCCTCAAAATGGCGCCCTCGACCATTCTGACCAACTATCGCGGGTTGACCGTTGAAGAGGACACCGAGTTGCGGCGGCGGCTGCGTGCGGTTGGCGTGCAGCATCAGGTCATCAAGAACACGCTGTTGCGCCGTGCCGCGACGGAAGCTGGTCTTGCAGATTTGTCCCGCCTGTTTGAGGGGCCGACGGCGGTGTCCTTCAGTCCGGACGTCGTAGTGGCAGCCCGTGAACTGATGGCGTTCTCCAAGGATCACCCGATGGTCGAGGTCAAGGGTGGTTTGGTGGAGGGCCGGGTCATCGACCGTGATGGGGCAGAACGGTTGGCATCGCTGCCACCACGGCAGGTGTTGTTGGCACAGGTGGCTGGGGCGCTGTGCAGTCCCCTTCAGGCGGCTGTCACGGTGCTCAGTGCGCCGATGCGCGGTTTCGCGGTAGCGGTGGGGCAGTTGGCGGAGGCTCGAAGGGCTGGCGGGGTCGAAGCGGTCGGGACGCGTTAGGACGCAACAAGGAGGCGTTGGCACATGTCGAAGGTGGCAGAGGTCCTGGAACTCGTTGAGGGTATGACGGTGCTCGAGTTGGCGGATTTGGTGAAGGAGTTTGAAACCAAGTTCGGGGTGTCTGCCGCGATAGCGGTGGCACCGGCGAGCGCGGCTGCGTCCGCACCGGCAGAGGCGGCGGTTGAGGAGCAGACGGAGTTCGATGTCATTCTAGAGAGTGCCCCGGCAGACAAGAAGATCCAGGTGATTAAGGCGGTTCGGACGTTGACCACACTGGGCCTGAAGGAAGCCAAGGATCTGGTGGACGGCGCGCCGAACACGGTTAAAGAGAAGGTTAGCAAGGAAGAGGCCAACTCCGTCAAAGAAACGCTGGAGGCGGCGGGGGCTGTCGTAAAGATCAAGTGATCGGTTGACTTGGTCGGGGCGACGGACGCCCCGACCAGGGGAATGTGGGGGGACATCGATGTACGCGGTCGTGGAGACTGGCGGCAAGCAGGTGCGGGTGCGCGAGGGTGACATCGTGCAGGTCGAGCGGCTCGACCTGGCGCCTGGGGACGAGGTTGTATTCGACCGCGTTCTTTGCCTCAGCGGTGAAGGACGATTCGTTCCCGGATACCCGACCGTCGACGGGGCGGTGGTCCGAGGGCTGGTTGAGTCGCAGGGTCGTGGACGAAAGATCATTGTTTTCCGGTACAAGGCGAAGGCGAACGAGCGGCGGAAGACGGGACATCGCCAATCGTTGACGACGGTACGCATTGTGGAGGTTCGAGAGGCGCGCGGTGAAGTCGGCGCAGATGATGTGGCCGGGCAGCAGGCGGGTGAAAACGCCGAAACCTCTGTGGGCGTGGAAGGCGTCTCTGGAGAGGCACTTAGTACACTGCAGACTCCTTCCGCGGAGTGATCGGCATTGATCCGGGTATGGTTGCAGCGCCGTCCGGATGGGGCTCTGGTCGGATTTGCTGTTCGCGGTCATAGTGGTCTCCGCCGTTCCGGTCATGATATCGTGTGTGCGGCGGTTTCCGTTTTGACGCAGACGGTGGCGGTGGGACTTGAGCGCCAAGTGGGCGTGAATGTTCGCGTCAGGGCGGGAGACGGAGAGCTGGTCTGTACCCTTCCCGACGGCCTGTCACCTTCGGAGCTTCGGCGTTGTCAGGACCTGATGGAAACGATGTGTTTGGGTCTACGGGAGGTCGCTCTCGCGTATCCGCGGCGTTTGCAACTATGCGAGGGGGCACACGATTCAAGCGTGGGATCGTAGGGATGGTGAAGGCTATGTGGCGGTTTGACTTGCAACGGTTTGCCCACAAGAAGGGCGGCGGTAGCTCGCGGAACGGGCGGGATAGCCGTAGCAAGCGCTTGGGTGTCAAGCGCTTTGATGGGCAGGTCGTTCGGGCTGGCACGGTTCTGGTCCGGCAACGTGGCACACCGATTCGACCGGGGGAGAATGTGGGCTTGGGCTCGGACGATACGCTGTTTGCCACCAGTGATGGGGTTGTGCGGTTTCATACCCGGGGCAATGGGCGAAAGATTGTCTGTGTGGAGGCAAGCGTGGTCGGTTCGTAACTACGTCGGTTTGGACCGTCCACGGACGCCGCATGCGGATCGGTCGGTCCGATGCGGCGTCTATCATCTGCAGGGCAGGAGTGGAGGGATGCCGAGTGTTTGTGGACAAGGCTCGGATTACCGTCCGCTCGGGTGCGGGGGGGCGGGGTGCCGTAGCCTTTCGCAGGGAGAAGTATGTTCCGATGGGCGGACCCAGCGGTGGCGACGGTGGGCGCGGGGGGGACGTTTGGTTGGTGGCAGACCGGGAGGTGGCGACGCTTGGCCGGTTCCGCCATCGTCAAGAATTCAGCGCGGAAAGCGGCGGATCCGGGGCTTCGGCCAACCGCCACGGTGCGGCGGGGGCTCCGCTCGAAATTGCGGTGCCGCTCGGGACGATCGCCACAGATGTGCAGAGTGGGGAGCGTGTTGCTGACCTCCTTCAGCCACAGCAAAGGACGCTCGTGGCGCATGGCGGAATGGGTGGACGGGGGAATGCGCGTTTCACGAGCAGCACGCGGCAGATCCCGCACTTTGCGGAAAAGGGAGAACCGGGACAGGAACGGGAGTTGGACCTAGAGTTGCGCGTGTTGGCCGACGTGGGGTTAGTGGGACGTCCCAATGCGGGAAAGTCCACCCTACTGTCAGCCATTTCGGCCGCTCGTCCAAAGGTGGCTCCGTATCCGTTTACCACACTGCAGCCCGAGCTCGGCGTGGTACGGTATGGTGATAGCGAGTTTGTGGTAGCGGATATTCCTGGTTTAATGGAAGGGGCGCACCGGGGGGCTGGTCTGGGGCACGAGTTCCTGCGGCATGTGGAACGGACACGGTTACTGTTGTTTGTCCTCGATACCGCCGGGACGGAGGGCACGACGCCACTTGAGGATCTTCAGGTGCTAGAGCGTGAGCTGGAATTGCACAACCCCGAACTTCTTCATCGTCCTCGACTGGTGGTCGGCAACAAGATGGACCTACCCGAGGCCGCTCCGAATTGGGCAGCGATGCTCCCCGTGCTCAACCGGCGTGACATTCCGTGCTTCGCGGTTTCGGCCGCCTCCGGTCAGGGAACGGATGTACTGATCCGGGCCATCGCCCTTCGTTTGGCCGATCTCCCCCGCTGGCAGGAGGATGCGAACTCGACCCATTCTGCTGAGGAGGTTATCACCCTGAGTCACCGCCGACGCGGAGCGGTGGTGACGGAGGCTGAACCCGACACCTATGTGGTGGTGGGCCCGGAGATTGAGCGGCTGGTCGCCATGGCGGATTTGGAGAATCCGGAGGCACTCGAGTATTTGACGATCCGTCTGGAGCGCCGTGGTCTCTTCCGAGATCTGGCCCGTGCCGGTGCGCGGCAGGGATCGATTCTGCGATTCGGGAAAGTTTCGCTTGTTCTGGGAGCCGATGGCCGGAGCGTAGAGACTGGTGCGGATGGGCTGGGGCTCTGAAGGAGAGGGGGAGGACGCACGGGTGGCGTTTCTCCGACATCCACGCAGACTGGGCATCTTCGGTGGAACGTTCGATCCCATTCACCTCGGTCATCTGGTCATCGCGGAACGTGCTCGATCGGATCTCGCGTTGGACTTGCTGCTCTTCGTCGTAGCAGGCGATCCTCCGCATAAGCAGAGCGTTGTTGCCTCGGCGCAGGACCGGTTGCGGATGGTGCAACTGGCTACGCGAGACAACCCCTGCTTTGCCGTGAGCGATATCGAAGTCCGTCGTGCCGGTCATTCCTATACCGTTGATA
Source organism: Bacillota bacterium (assembly GCA_021791995.1). Classification (GTDB taxonomy): domain Bacteria; phylum Bacillota; class Sulfobacillia; order RBS10-35; family JAJYVN01; genus JAJYVN01. The sequence continues at coordinate 1,811 of JAJYVN010000106.1, read as the reverse complement.
CGCTGCGGGAGCTCCGGGAGGACCGGCCGCGTGCGGACTTCTTTTTTCTGTTGGGGTCGGATAGCCTCAGCGATCTCCCGGCGTGGCATGTGCCGGAAGATATTGCAGCACTGGCAACGCTGGCAGTGGTGCCGCGTCCCGGGTGGGAGTCGGGCGGATACGAGGGGCTTGGCAGTGTGGTACTGGTCAATTGTCCGCAGCTCGATATTTCTTCCTCCGCAGTGCGTGCCATGTTCCGATCCGGACACAGCGCGCGGTATCTGGTGCCCGACCCGGTTTTGGAATATGTCGCGGAGCGAGGGCTATACCGCTAGCAACAATAGGGGGCGTCCTATTTGCCTAGTCCGAACGAGGTGGAGTCAGCAGTCATCGCCCGGTTGAGCAGGGCGCGGGGCGACCACTCACGCCGTGTGGCAGAAACCGCCTCGCGGCTTGCATCACTGCATGGGCTGGATTCGTCCGGTGCTGTCCTGGCTGGTTGGCTCCACGACTGGTGCAGGGAGCTGCCCCGGATGGAACTACTGCAACGGGCAGAGGGGTTTGGGTTGGTACGGCAAGGGCAGCACGCAGCCATCTCCACGTTGCATGGGCCGTTGGCCGCTCGCGTTTTACCGGATCGGTGGCCCGATCTTCCCGACCATGTCCTACAGGCAATTGACCGTCATACCACTGGTGCTCCTGGGATGACCCGCTTTGACTGTCTGATATATGTGAGCGATCTGATTGAACCAGGCCGGACCTTTGACGGAGTGGAAGAACTGCGCGCGGTCGCGGAGCGGGATTTGGCGCAGGCGTGCCTGCAGGGCATGGAGCAGGGGATCGCTGATCTCATGCGGCGCGGGAAGCTGATCGAGTCGCGCACGATTGACGCGCGCAACGATCTCCTTTTGCGCTTGCGGGGTGAGGTGCTCTGAGCGCAACAAGGTTTCCCACAGTGCTGCAACAGGTTTACGGGGCATTGGTGGATCGGAAGGCAACGGATGTTCTGGCCCTGGATATGCGGAAGGTCACCATCGTGGCGGACTACTTCGTTCTAGCAACGGGCAATTCGCGCCTGCATGTCCAGTCCCTTGCCGATGCGGTCGCAGAGCGGCTCAAGGCGGCCGGTCGACCGACATTGCGGCGTGAGGGCTATGGGGAGGCGCGATGGATTTGTATCGACTACGGTGATGTCGTCGTGCACCTCTTTCAAGCAGAGGTGCGTCGATACTTCGATCTGGAGAGGCTCTGGAGTGATGCTCCACGGATGGATCTGAGTTCGAGCCCGCCTTAGGACGAGCCCGAAGCGCCGTAGAGGGGGCGCTGGCGATCCTTGACGGGGCCCCCCACCTTCCGTACACTGCGTGATGGACACGGAGTGGGGGTATAGCTCAGTTGGGAGAGCGCGTGAATGGCATTCACGAGGCCAGGGGTTCGACCCCCCTTACCTCCACCATAATAAAGTCTAGAGCGACAAGAGACTGCGATGCCTTTGCTAGGAAGTTCTGGTGAAGGCATCGCTGTCTCTTGTCGGTTTGCCATCAGTTTGCCATCAAGTCGGCATTCCAGGCTCTGCCGCCCCGTCAGTGAGATGGCCCTTGTTGGTGGGGAGGGATAAGTGAAGTTTCGTCGCCATCGTGCGTTGATGGCGCTCTCTGTGTGGACGCACGCGCCAGAAACCCTTCCACTTGGCGAGCGGCCTCCTGGGCAGCAGGTCGCAAAAGGTCACTGTATGGGGTGCATCCCAAAATTGTGGTGCTAGGCAGCATCCGTTTTTCCCCATTTCCGCCCACCCAGCTTAACGTTGGTTGGTCGAGCGAGCTGGGGTCGGG
>JAJYVN010000105.1 GCA_021791995.1 Bacillota bacterium | reverse complement strand
TGTGCGAACAGAGATGCCCAACCGTTTTGCGGCTTGCCCTGTCGAGAGCATCTGTTCCCTTATCATAGGGTCATCATCCGATCACCGGCGAGTAATGTCAAGCGTCGATGTCTACTCTGGCGCCGATCCCAAGGGCATCCCCCTGGTGCACGCAACTGCCGAACAATCTGGGCCACCGCGGAAAAGTGGGCTCCCTCCTCTTGCTCTTCTGCCATCATCTATACACTCCCTTCTTAAAGAAGCCCCCAGCGCGCCAGGGCCCTTGCCGCCGGACGGCCCACCCGCGGCACGAGTTCCAGGTCAGAGCGACGAATGCCTCGCACCAGTACGATCACCACCACGTACGCAACGACGCCCACAATCACGGCTCCAGCAGCTTCGATGATGAGGCCGTGCGTCGCCAGAAGTTTTTCGACGACCAACACAGCGGCCGTCATGGACGCCGCCGCAATCAGCGGACGGAAGACCATGTGGCGCCAATCCACCACCCCGGGCAGTCGGTGCGCAACCGCAGTAATATTCAACGTGCAGGCGATACCGTAGGCAATCGAGGTACTCAGAGCGTCACCGCTAATATTCCATGCTGGGAGCGCCACCAGCCACCAGGCGATCCCTACTTTAACGACACCCCCCGCGACCAAGTTACGAACTGAGATATCGGGGCGGCCAAGGCCGCGCAACACCCCGGACGATGTTTGCTGCAAGCATAGAAAGACAAGGGCTGGCGCCAAGGCCAGCATGGGGCGCGCGGCATCGCTTGCATGGAACAGGATCCGGGGCAGAACCCCCGCCAGCAGGGCAAGTCCCGTCGCGGCAGGTAGCGCAAAGAGCACCGCAAGCCGCAGGCCACTGGCGGCGCTCTGCATGCCAGCTTGCCGATTCCCTCGCGCCAGGGAAGCGGAAACCGACGGCAGAAGGCTCATGGACAGCGACGCGGTGAAGACGGATGGAGCCATGATCAGCGGGGTAGCGTAACCTGTCAAGACCCCATACAGTGCAATCGCCTGATGCCCCATACCTGCCGCAACGAGCCGCAGGGGAACGATGATCGCGTCGGACAGGCTAAGCAGTGGAAGAATGCTGGCAGAGAGCGCAATTGGGATCGCCAGCGCAAAGATCTCACCAAGCACCAACGGGTTCAAAACCGGTCGGTGCTCCACATGCGGCGTGGAACGCAGATGCGACCGCCGCCAGTACCAGAGCACCGTACCAAAGGCGAAGAAACCTCCTACTACGGTGCCGAGGCTGATTCCAGCAGCGGCATACGGAATGCCGAACGGCAAGAGCACGATCACCAGAATGAACATCGTCGCGATGCGCCCGATCTGTTCGATGATCTGGGAGATGGCATACGGACGCATGTTCTGCATTCCCTGATATGCTCCACGATACGGTGCCGCAAACGACGATGTGAAAACGGCCGGAGAGATGGCCCGAATCGTGATCACTGCTTGAAGATCGTGCGCTACGTTTCGGGCAATCCAGGGAGCAATCAACCACATGACGAGTGCCAATACAAAGCCGCACGCAGGGAGAACGAGACGCGCAGCCGCAAAGACCGATTGGGCCCCGGCTTCGTCACCATCCGCTAGGCGTGCCGCAACAATCTTACTAATCGCAAGCGGAAATCCGGTGGTGATCAGGGTCACCGCGAGGAGAAAAATCGGATAGGCGATTTGGTACAGCCCCATGCCGGTGGCTGCCCGGGTACCACCGCCCATGAGAATCGGGATAATGATTCGATACGTGGCGCCAAGCACCCGGCTGCCAAGACTTCCGGCCACAAGGATTATTGCGCCGGTGACAAAGGTCGTCGAGGCCGGCGCCACACCATTGTCCAGCGCCCGCGCGTCATCTGCCATCCCGTCACCCCACCCGCATAGAGCGGGCGGAACCAACCGCCCGCCTGCCCCCGAAACCAACGAGCCCCAGTATAGCGGAGCCGCGATACGGGTTCATCGAGTGGGAACCGTTCGGGACCTAATCGGCCATCTGACGCGCCAAAAACCCACTGGCCGCCTCTGCCAGTTTCCGCTCGAGGTCTCCCAGCGTGACCCCCGGCTCTCGGCTGGCAATAATCACTGCTCCAATCGCTTGCTCCCCCAGTTGAATCGGCACGACGATGTAAGCTGAAAAGGTTGGCACTCCCTCCTCGTCTCCCACGATCGATCCCGGATACGGCCCGCCCGCCCGAAATTCCACGACCGTCCCGCGCTGCATTGCTGTTTCCGGCCCTTCGCCAACCCGCTTCTCCAAGAACTCTTTTTTAGGCGCCCCCGATACCGCAATGATGGCGTCACGATCTGCGATGAGTGCGATGTGGCCCACCGTGTCGTGGAGGCTATCCGCGTACTCCTTTGCAAAATCACCCAACTCGCCGATGGGAGAGTACTTCTTGAGAATCACCTCACCGTCCCGATCCACGAAAATCTCCAACGGGTCTCCCTCGCGAATGCGCAGCGTGCGTCGAATCTCCTTGGGAATGACGATCCTGCCGAGGTCGTCGATTCGCCGAACGATTCCTGTCGCCTTCACTGGTCATACCTCCTGTTGCGCCTTCTGTCCCATTGTATGTAGAACAAAGCAAGATCACTCGCCAATTCCAGGGCGTCCCTCTTCTGATTCGCACCTACAACCACGTTTGCGAGGGTCGCCCAGCGCCCAATAGGCTTCCCCATTATCGCCGGAATAACCAGCGCATTAGGAGAGCTCATCGGGCCCACGGGCGCACTCTAGACTCCTCAGCCCTGCCCCACTACTTGCCGGGACGCCGGGCAGAGCGGAATGCGGGCAGGGCAAACTGGGGCGGCTGTGCCGCGCGCATCGCGACGCGCTGACCGGTGCTCGCCGTACGGGGAGCGCGCTCCACCACGGCTGTCGGAGGGATGGCAGCTCCGGCCGGATAGGGTGTGGGAACTCGGGGGGATCGCTCCGCGGGGGTTGGCGGCGCGAGTGTCTCCGCCTCTGAATCAGCTCCGTGCTCGGTGGGACGTGGATGATGCAAGAGGGCATCCAGACAATTCTCAACAGCACCGAGCACGCTGATATCGTCCGTCCCGTCCAGCGCCAATTCGACCAGGGGCTTTGGTCGCGTCTCCACGCGCAGACGCCGTCGGAGGGTCGCAGGCAAGCCGGCCAGATCCATCCGGTTGGGGCCGGCGTAGTTCGGAAACAGCAGGCGGACCGAACGGCCCTGCTGCACAATCGCCAACAGCCCCAACCGCTCCCCCCGGACGCGAATGAGGGCCATCCGCAGGAGATTCTGAACACTCGTCGGCACGGGACCGAACCGGTCACGCAACTCTGCCACAATCTCTTGGATGTCCTCTTCGCTGCTCGCCGCGTGCGTCTTTTTGTACAAATCCAACACAGCCCGAGCATCCACGATATAGGCATTATCCACATAAGCATCCACCAAGAGGTCCACCGTTGTCTTGGTCTTCGGCGCCTCTCGTTCACCACGGGCCTCACGGACGGCTTCCTCAAGCAACTGTGCATAGAGGCCAAAACCGACCGCCGCAACGAAGCCGTGTTGTTCCGGTCCCAACAGATTGCCGGCCCCCCGCAACTCCAGGTCGCGCAAGGCGATTTTAAAACCGGAGCCTAATTCGGTAAACTGTCTAATGGCCTCTAGGCGCTTGGTGGCCAACTCGCTCATGTGCCGTTCGCGGCGGTAGCTGAAGTAGGCGAAGGCAACGCGCGAACTGCGGCCAACTCGTCCACGGATCTGATAAAGTTGGGCTAAACCAAGTTGATCGGCATCCTCAACGATAATCGTGTTGGCATTGGGAATATCAAGTCCCGACTCGATGATGGTCGTCGACAGCAACACCTGATGCTCTCCACGCCAGAAGGCGGTCATGATCCGTTCCAGGTCATCTTCACCCATCTGCCCGTGACCGACCACAATGTCCGCGTCAGGACAGAGCTGGACCAGCCGTTCATAGGCGCGACCAATACTACGGACACGATTGTGCAAGTAATAGACTTGGCCGCCACGAGCCAGCTCTCGCGTGATCGCCTCGCGAACCAGGGCCGGACTCCAGTCCACCACCATCGTCTCCACGGGATAGCGGTTCTCGGGCGGCGTCGTGATGACGCTCATGTCACGGATACCAGCCATGGCCATGTGCAGGGTGCGGGGAATGGGCGTCGCCGTCAGACTCAGCACATCGACCGTGTTGCGCAACTGCTTCAGGCGCTCCTTGTGCACCACACCGAAGCGGTGTTCCTCGTCAATGACCAACATTCCAAGATTCTTGAAATCAATATCGTCCTGCAGGAGGCGGTGCGTGCCGATAACGATGTCAATGGTTCCTCGCCGCAATGCGGTGATGGTCTCCTCTTGCTCCTTGCGATTGCGGAAACGCGAGAGCATACCAATCCGCACCGGCGTTTGCGCGAACCGCTCGGTAAAGGTCAGGAAGTGCTGCTCCGCGAGGATGGTTGTGGGCACCAGCACCGCCACTTGCTTGCTGTCCATCGCCGCCTTAAATGCAGCACGCATCACAACTTCGGTTTTGCCGTAGCCAACGTCCCCACACAAGAGTCGGTCCATCGGCACCGGCCTTTCCATGTCCGCCTTGATCTCCGCAATGGCCTGCAGTTGGTCCGCCGTTGGCTCGTAGGGAAAGGCCTCCTCAAATTCGAGCTGCCACGGCGTGTCGGGCGGGAAGGCATGCCCTGAAACCGTTTGCCGTGCGGCATACAGATTCAACAGTTCCTCTGCCATGCGGCGTACCGACTCGCGCACACGCTGTTTGGCTTTAGCCCACTCCGTGCCGCCCAGCCGAGAGACGCGAACCGCATCATCCTGCCCCACATACTTCTGCACCAGAGCAATCTGGTCGGTCGGCACATACAGCCGATCGGTCCCGTCATAACGCAAAACCAGGTAGTCGCGGCTCTTACCCTGAACGGACATCGTCGTCGTTCCTAGATACTGCCCGATGCCATGCGAGCTATGGACGACGTAATCACCGACACTCAGATCCTCGTAACTTTGCAAGGCCATCCCCGCCCCTGCCGTGCGGGCAGGTCGCCCCCGGCGAGCGCGACGACCAAACAGTTCATGCTCCCCCACCACGGCGAGGCGCAGGGACGGGACCTCAAACCCTGCCGGCAACTCTCCCACACACACGTTCACCTGGTGGGGCGCCAATGGAACCACGCCCTCCTGATCGAGCACCGCTTGAATGCTGCCATCCCGCAATTGCTCGGCGACGCCCCGCGATCGCTCCGGCGTGCCCACACAACAGACCACGCGGTAACCCGCTCGCTGCCAGCGCCCCAAATCTTCCTTGGCCAACGTCCATTGCCCCGAGAAATTGGTCACGGGGCGAGCGTTGATGGAGACCTGCTCCGTCGCGCCGCTCCGGGAGCTGCCCAGAGCGTCAACGTAGAGGATCGTGGCTCCCGCGAGGTCCTCTTGCCAATTATGCGGAATGGCAAACGCCTCCACTTGCTCAGGGAGCATTCTTCCCTCCATCAGGAAGCCACTGAACCGCTCCTGGTCGTGACGCGACAACTCGGCCACGGTTTCCGCCGTGATCTGCGCATCCAGCACAACACAGAGGGGGCGCCGACCGCCCATGGTGAGGTAGGCGAGCACCGAGTGCGAGGGACCGAGGAACGGCAAGTACGACTCCCACCGTCCTGGCGCCGTTCCTGCCTCCAGGTCCTCTAGATCGCTCCCCACCAGTGCCTGGAGCCGATCCCGCGCCTCTGGCTCTCCCGTCAAGCGCTGCGCACTCGCACGCAGCGCACTACGAATGCGTTCCAGGGCCTCCCGCAAGGCGGTCCCCTCCGGGACGACCGTCTCGTGCGCCGGCAGGATCCGGAGCCTCTGCACCGCATCCATGGAGCGCTGGGTTTCCACCGAGAACGGCCGCAACGACTCCACACGATCTTCGCAGAACTCGATCCGTATGGGATGCGTACCGACCACTGGGAAGATGTCCACGATGCCGCCTCGAACGGCAAAGGTTCCCGGCCCCTCGACAAGCGTTTGGCGCTCGTAACCAGCCGCCACGGCAGCCCTGGCCAGGTCCGACGGCAAGAGCTGCGCTCCGACCTCCAGATCAATGGAACCGGCAGCAAATACCTCAGGGGCGGGAAGTTGTCGACGCAGCGAGGAGACGGGCAGACTGATCATGGGCACCTTGCCGCCCAGCACCTCAAGCCTTTCGGCGTATATCTCGGGACTCTGCGCCACAATCGCGTACGGGAGGAACTCCCTGGGCGGGAACAGTCCCACCCGGGCCTCTGCCCATGTCTCAGCGTGTTGACGCACCTGTTCCGCGGTCGACCAGTCCGGGGACAGGAGCACCAGTGGCCGCCCGAGGTCAACCGCCGCCGCAACCGCCAGCGAAACCGCGGCGGGAGTCGGGATGCCCTCCAACGCGATCTCAGGCAACCCACGCCGCATGAGGTCGAGCAACCCCGAAAATTCTGGGAGTTCTCGCCAGAGTTCCCGAACACCATCGCGCCACCCCACAGGGTTCCCTCCTCAAGATCCGCCCCCGCCGTTGAAGCGGTTCATCGCCGCCTCAACCCCCTCCAACACCGCCACCTCGACCGCGTCGGCCGCTCGTTCCAAAGCTCGGTCCCATTCCGGTCGGTCACGACCGGACACCGGCGCCAACACAAAGTCTGCAGTATCGACGCCGTCGTGCGGCCTCCCGATCCCAATCCGAATCCGCGGCAAGCGGTCCGTTCCCACCACCGCGATCACCGACCCGGCGCCCTTGTGCCCTGCCGGACTGCCCCCTGGTCGGACCCGCACTCGCCCAAAGGGGATGTCCATATCGTCATACACCATCAGGATCTCCTGCTCGGTGTAACCGGCCTTGCGCACCAGGGGACGTACAGCCTCCCCACTCAGGTTCATGTACGTCAATGGACGGACCAACAGGACATCGACCGCACCGAGGACAACGTGGGCTGTCTCCGCGCGCGGGCCGAGGACCGAGCGGCGAAAGCGGGCGGAGTGCCGATCGGCAAGGATGCCCAAAACGGCAAACCCGGCGTTGTGCCGGGTGCGTTGATACTCTATACCGGGATTTCCTAAACCGATCACCAGGGCACGCGCCGTCTCCATCCCCCCGGATCCGTTCGGCCTCAGGAACTGGTTGATGCCTCCGACAGCCGCGGCGCCACGACGCTAACGACCACCTCATCCAACTCGCTCAGCACCGTAATCCCGGAAGCCACGACGAGGTCGCGAATGGTCAGAACCTGACCCGGATTCAAATCGCCCACGTCCACCGTTACATGGTCAGGAAGATCTCGCGGAAGGCAGGAAACACGGATCTCCTGGGCCCCCAGTTGAAGAATACCGCCCCTCTTCAATAGGCGGTCCTCTCCATGAATCCGGATGGGCACCTCCGTGTGGATGTGTTCCTGTGCGCGCACAGCCTGGAAATCAACATGCACCATTCGCTCGGTCACAGGGTGCCGCTGGATCTCCTTGATCACGACCTGCCGCGCTTCGCTCTCCCCGTCGATCTCGAGTTGCATGATGTGGTGCGATCCCCGCTTCTGCAGCAACTGCAGAAGCGCATGCTCCTCGATGCGAAGCGCTCGCGGATCAGTTCCGTGTCCATACATGACAACCGGTACGTAGCCCTGGGCCCTATCCCGCTGCGCATGCCCGGGCTCCCGGCTCGTCGCGGTCAGCACCAGGTCGGAACGCGCACTATCCATGTCGCCTGTACCCCCCTGTCCACGACGCCTCACCCGCGCCAAACAGCCGCCGGCCCTTCGCCGAGGACACTGAGCAGTGTATGCAGGAGAGGATCGGGTGTCAAATGCGCCCGTCACCTTGCCGTGCGGTCCGGTTTCAGCGAACAAACACCGATCGCCCGGAGTGGGACGGGATCCGTAGGTCCGCACTAACCACTCCCTGTGCCGTGCCCGCGGGACGCAACAATGGCCTCGCAACGAGCAAGGCTCGCGGGGTCGTTCACACCCACAACAACATCCGGGTCCCCTACGAGCATAGATTGGACCATCTCGCCGCGCTCGGCTAGGATCCCAACAATGTCGGTCAGCAGAATCTCGCTTTGGGCATTGTCGGATCGGCACAAGGGCAACAGCTGCCGAAAGAGGCCAACCTGGGCGCACATCACGCCCGTATTGACCTCTGTGATGCGCTGCTGCTCAAGGGACGCGTCGCGCTGTTCCACTATGGCTGTCACCCGAAGACCCTCCCGTACAATCCGGCCATATCCAAAGGGATTAGCCACGCGTGCGGCCACAAGTGTCAAGGCGACGCCATCGCGGTGCTGCTCCAGAAGACTCCTCAGCACACCCCCCTCCAACAGAGGGGTGTCCCCTGGCACAATGACCGCCCGATCCTCTTGGTCGAGCCCCTCGACGCCCACGCGCACCGCATCTCCCGTTCCTCGTTGGGTGGCCTGGTAGGCATACGAGATGCGGAGTGGATCCAAAAGTCGGGACGCGTGGCCAACCGCTTCGCGGATGGTTTCGGCACCGTAACCAGTGACCACGACCGCGGCCGAAATACCGGCATCGCGCACCGCCGTGAGAACACGAACAACCATCGGAGATCCACCCACCGGGTGGAGCACCTTGGGCAGGTCGGAATGCATCCGAGTGCCCTTCCCTGCGGCCAACACGATCGCAACGGGCCGACTCATGATGGGGCTGCCTCCTCGATCCGTGCTTCGATCCATCCCGCAACGCGCAACGGAATGCCGGGGGCCTGATCCGAAAGGTGTCCAAGCACCAAGAGCGTCCGGTAGTCGTCTACGCGTTTATTCATGGGTAGTTGGGTGGAAACCACCACACCCACCCCTGCTGGTGAAACCCCGACCTCTGCGAGCAGCCGAACAAGACCTGCGGCAGTGCCTCCGGCCTTCATGAAGTCATCGATGACCAGAGCCCGTGCACCAGCATGCAGCGCTCGACGTGGCACGGACATGGTGTGGATGCTCCCGGAAGAGCCCGAAACGTAGTTGATGCTCACCGACGGGCCCTCAGTCACACGCGCGTCCCTCCGCGCCACCACCAAGGGCAAACCCAACGCTCGAGCCGTCATGAGAGCGATGGGAATGCCCTTGGTCTCGACCGTCACCACCACGTCGGCCCGTTCCCGCAAGAAGACGGTCGCAAAGCATTCACCGATAATTCGCGACCAGTGGGGTGAGAACAGCACGTCAGTCATGAACACGAACCCGCCGGGAAGAATTCGATCCGCATGCCCCAAGACATCCGCGAGTGTCGCCACTGCAGAAGCCAATT
>JAJYVN010000104.1 GCA_021791995.1 Bacillota bacterium | reverse complement strand
AACAACGGTTGTCGCGGTTTGTCAGGCAAATCGGGCAGCAGTTGACACCACCGCTGTCTTCAGGGAGCGGAGGAATGGCCGCTTCCACGGTGTCGATCTGCACCACGAGACGTACGCCGCGGAACGCGCGGTGACGGCGTTGCCCTCTCAACTGGTTTGCAGCGCTCGTGTGAAGGCCACGGAAGCGATCGCATCCTGTCGGGCGCGTGCGCGCAAAGGACGGAAGGTCTCGTGCACCCGTTCGCTTCGTGCGGCCATCCGTTACGACGCTCATTCGGCCAAGGTCCATCGTGCGGAGGGCTACGCGTCAGTACCGGAGCGCGTAGCGCTCCGTATCGTGCGGCGTCAAACGCAACAAAGCATCCACGTCCCGGGACGAGAAAGGCCGTTGCCCACTCTGCAAGCGAGTGATCGGAACCAGTCTACCGTCTGCTTGCCAACGATCGATCGTCCGAACAGAAACGCCGAGTCGTTTGGCCGCCTGTCCCGTCGAGAGCATGTGTTCTATATTGTTAGTGTCTTGCCATAAGTGCGGGATATCAAGCTTCTAGGTTACCTCGATCGCGACCGGTTGGCCGTTCAGGGACGCCGAGTGGAAGGCGGCAACTTGGAAGGCGACCGCCTCAACCAATTCGGCGGACGATACCGGTGACGGGGCTCCGCCCAGCACGCGTAGGACCACTTTAAGGAGTTCGGTGTATGGCCAGGTCATGTCAATCGTCGTACTGACGGTGCCCTTGTCGCCGAACGCCGTGAAGCCGAAGCCACCCGCGCCGTGGCGCACGGCACGCACCGTGCCGATCCGACCATCCTTCCATAGACCCGAGACCTCGTCCGCGCCCTCGGTGCGAACCGAGCGCACGCTGCGGCACCCGGGACCCATGAGTGCGTAGAGTTGTTCGACGCCATGCACGCCGTAATGAAAGAGACCTGGGTTCAGTGGGTGCTGAGCACCTGGCGTGTAGGTGAAGGCGCCGCAGATGGCGCCGACGGACAACGCCTGGACCTCGCGCGCAAAACGCAGGGAGGAGGCGGAGAGCAGGGGAGCGCCCCCTTTGGTGGCCGCATCCACCATCGCCTGAGCGTCGGTGATGGAACAAGCAAACGGCTTGTCGACGAAGGTGGGGATGCCGTCGAGGAGAAATGGCGTGGCAAGCGGCCGGTGGGTGGCGCCCTCCTGGGACTCGACCAAGACCGCGTCCACCATGCCGCGGAGTTCATCGGGGGAGCTGACCAACTGGACGCCCATGGCTTGCAGTTGCTGCACGTAGCCCTGGACGCGGTCGGGCGCAACGCGTGAGGTGCCCGGCCAAGCGGCGACGACCTGCCCCCCGTCGACCCAGAGGCTCTCTGCCACGGCAGTGTGTGCCAACCGTTTGGTGAACTCCACGACGTGGCTGGTGTCACAACCCAGGATCCCCAGTCTGAGCAACGACAACTCCCCCTGACGGAAGGGCCAGATTCGCGCCCTTCCGCAGTTCACCTGCTGGCAGTGGGCGGCTGGATCCCGGCGCTCGCGAGGAGTTGACCCACGGTCACCGCGCGGAGGTTCCGTTCCTGCAGCCCCTTGAGGATCAGGGTAACCGCCTGCACCGTGGGGGTGCGTGTTCCGCCCGCGTCGTGCATCAGGATGATGTCCCCGGGTTCGATGTCCTGGAGCGCTGTTGCGGCGATCTTCGCGGCAGACCGTCCCCTCCAGTCCTCCGTGTCCACGTTGGCCCCAATCATGAGGTAGCCGAGACGCTGCACGGTCGTCCGTGCGGTGGCATCGGAGGCGAAGTATGGGAAGCGAAAGAGCGGGCACTCGGGCACCCCAATCGAGCGCAGAATGCTTGCGGCGTCTTCCACTTGGTCCGTGACGACTGCGGCGGTTCGTCCCACCAACATGATGTGGGACATGCCGTGGTTACAGACCTGGGACCCCTCGGCCTGCTCCTGCCGCACCACGTCAGGGTATTGTGCAGCCAGGCTTCCCAGCACGAAGAACGTGGCGTGGGCGTGATACGCCGAAAGGGCGGCGAGAATCGGTGGGGTATAGACGGGGGAAGGGCCGTCATCAAAGGTCAGGGCCACCTCTGGTGCCGGGGTGGTCACCTGCCAGAGGACGCTCGGGGTGCGCGGACGCTGGTCCTGGGCGCGCACCTCATGCGCAAGGCCCAGTCCGACGACCAGGAACGCAGTGGCGAGCGCGGTACCTGTCAGGAGTCTCCCAGCGCGGAGCACCATGCCCTTTCCCCCCCTTGCACGCTATGCAAGGGGGGGCTGCGGTAGATCGCTCGATCCGGCACGGATGGCCTCACGCACGCGGTGCAGCACCGCACGTTCGCGTTCGGCGGCGCGAAAGCGAGGGCTCATCCGCAGGTCGATCCTGGTTCCCTCTGGTAGTTCGGAGAGCCCAGCGTCCGTTACAAGTCCTGCCTCCCGGAAAATGGTGAGAGCGACATCCGCTGTGACTCCATCCAAGGGGTCCGAGGCAAGTTCCCGGCCCAGGGCGTTGGGCGATACGGAACCGCGTGCCAACAGGGACCGCAGGCGGCGGTAGGCTACCGCCAGGGTTTCCCGGTCGGGGTGTTCCCGGATCAGGCGGGCGCTTGTTGCAGCCAAAAACCGTTCCCAGTCAGGTGACTCGGGTCGGAGATCCGAAACGGTGAATTGGAGTTGGTCCTTTCCTCGGTACTGGTGGATGGTCGGTCGGCCCAAGAGTTCGATCCTCCCGACCGCTTCCGCCCCGGCTGCCCAGACGCCCGCGTCAAAGGCGATGGCAGTCACGGGATGACTGCCCGGCTGGATCTCGAGGCGCAGATGTCGGCCGCCTTGCCCCACCCGACGGGTTCCCTGCACCCGTACCGTGAGGGCAAAGAGGGGTTCTGGGTTGCCTGGGCCGAACGGTTCGAGGTGGCGGACACACTCCATGGCAAGGGATGCCGTGAGTTCTTCGGGATGGAGGAGTACGTCCACCTCCCAGGCCGGGAGCTCCTGCCAGGGATGAGCGCTCGCGATGTCCGAGAGCCTGCGCCGGAGTTCGGGTAGTCGGTCCACCGTCACTTCAAACCCTGCGGCTTGCTCGTGTCCGCCGAACCGTTCGAGCGCATCCTTGCAACGCGCGAGGGCTGCGGTGAGGTCGAAGCCTGCGGGTGACCGTCCGGATCCGCGGCACACGCCGTCCACCCCAATCTCCCCCAGCAGGACCGGTCGGCCCGTCTCTTCGGAGAGCCGTGCCGCTGCGGGTCCGAGGAGACCACGCGGCCAGCCGGCGGCGGAGAGGAGTAAGAGGTCCCGATGGGGTTCGCGATCGGCGTAGGAGGCGACCTCTGCGAAGAGCTCACGGCTTTGGCGTTGGCGCTCTTGGTTCGCCTGCTCCACGGTCGCTAGACGAGACTGAGCCGCTGCTGCATCTCGTGCCAACAGCAGTTCCAAGACGGGCCGGGGATCACCCAGTCGCCCTGGGGCGTTGAGCCGTGGGGCGACCCCAAAGGCAATCGCTTCGGTCTCTGGAACGGCTCCGGGCGGTACCTGGGCCAGATGCAAGAGTGCGGAGAGACCTGGGCGGTGGGCTTTGGCCATGACGCGCAGACCCTCGCGCACCAGGGCGCGGTTGGGGCCATTCATCGGCACTACATCGGCGATGGTGCCCAAGGCAACAAGGTCAAGACCCTCCGGTGCCGCCGAACCCAGATCTTCGGCCACGACCTGAATCAGACACCACGTGACGCCCGCGCCCGCGAGATCCACGAGCGGGTGGTCGGGTCCACCCACCCAGGGATTGACCACGGCCAAGGCCGGCGGGCGCGTTGGTCCGGGCTGATGATGGTCACAAATCACGACGTCGATGCCCGCCCGGGAAAGTTCCTGCACCTCGCGGACGGCAGTCGTGCCATTGTCCACGGTCACGCAGAGGGAGACCCCAGCCTCAAGGGCGACTTGACTGCGTAGCCCGTACCCGTCCGTTCGTTGCGGAACATGGGCCTGCACGCGTCCACCGAAGGCTGTGAGTGCCTCGAAGAGGAGCGCGGTCGAACAGATCCCATCCGCGTCGTAGTCACCATAGATCAGGATGCTTTCCCTACGGCCAATGGCCTGGCAGAGCCGCAAGGAGGCTCGGTCTACTTCGGGCAATTGGTCTGGACGCGGAAGGTGCCGCGCGTCGAGGAAGGCACGGGCACCTTCGGTGTCGCGAAAGCCGCGTGCCCAGAGGAGCCTGCCGAAGGGGGCGGAGATGCCGAGCGCACGTGCGAGCTGTGCTGCCTCCGCGCTCTCGGCAGGCAAGCGCCAAGGTCTACCAGGGATGTGTTGCAAACGGATTCACCCTTCCGCGAAGTTCCTACGACGGAGCGAGGTCCCTTCCTGCTGCAAGAGGATGTGGCTTTTCCGCGCGGAAGCAGGAGCGTGGGGGGAGTGGTTGTGCAACTGGTCCTGGCTACGTTCAATCTACGCACCGAGACCGGTCAAGATGGCCCCAACGCCTGGCCCCTGCGGCGGGAGCGCGCCGCGGCGATGATGCGTGTGATGCATGCCGACGTGGTGGGAACGCAGGAGGGGAGCAGGGCCATGGTCGGGGATCTTTTGGAGCACTTGGATGGCTACCGCGCGATGGGGCGCAGTCGGACGGAGCAGGATCGTGACGAGCAGTGCGCGCTGTTCTACCGCACCGCCATGGCCACCCCCGAGGAGATCGGGCACTTTTGGCTCTCGGAGGTCCCCGAGGTCCCTGGCAGCATCTCCTGGGACAGCAGCCTGCCGCGGATGTGCACATGGGTGCGTTTTCGTCTGTGGAGCACCTCACGCATCACCGTCTACAACACCCACCTGGATCACCGTGGTGCGACCGCTCGACGGCAGGGGATTGCCCTCATCGGTTCTCGTTTGGCAGAGCGCTGCCGGCAGGACGGGGTTCCGGCAGCGTTGGTCGGGGACCTCAATGCGGGGGAGGACTCCGACGTTGTGCGGTACTTGCGAAAGGAGAGTGGTCTCGTGGATGCGTTTAGCGCCGCGCTTGATCCGGTGGGTGCAACATTCCACGGCTTCACGGGTACCCGCGACGGTTCACCGATCGACTACATCTTTGTGACCCCGGACATCCGTGTTCGTCACATCGATGTGCGCCGGGAACAAATCGCAGGCGGTTACCCCTCCGACCACTTTCCCGTCTGTGCGATGCTGGAGGTGCCGTGACGTTCAGCGGCCCAACAGAGAGATCAAGCGGTCGGGTCGGTCGGTGGTGATACCATCCGGCTCCTGTTCCTGCATGTGCCGAAGCTCGCTTGTCTCATTGACTGTCCAGATCCAGACGGCCAGTGCCAACCGGTGTGCCTCCCGCACCAGTTCCGGGCTGAGGGATCCGAAATGGGTGTCGAGGATCTGCGCGCCCACCTCGCGGGTTGTATGGATCTCGTCCTCTCCCGCCCGCATAAAGAGGGCCCCAGTGACGGCTGCGGGCGCTAAGCGGCGGACCTCCACAAGGCGCGCCAGTTCGAAACTGATGAAGGTGGTTGATGCCAGAAGATCCCGCTCGAGAACTTGCCGGACGGTCGGTTCCACTGCTGCGTCCTCTTTCAGCTCGATGACGACGGGTAGGGTACCGCCAGAGAGCGCAAGGAGCTCGTCGAGGGTGGCTAAGTGAACACCGTCCTGGCACTCCAAGTGAGAAACGTCCGCCATGGTGAGGTCTGCTAGGCGTCCCTTCCCGTTTGTGGTCCGATCGACGGTGGCGTCGTGCAGGAGTACCGTATGGCGGTCACGGGTCATCCGCACGTCGCACTCCACGGCGTCGACCCCGAGTTCCCGCGCCAAACGGAAGCTTGGTATCGTATTCTCGGGAGCAAGGCCAGCGGCACCGCGGTGTCCAATCACTTTCATGGGGAACGTTGTATCACAGGTCGGGCGCGCGTACAATCCCGAATTTGGCGGGAATGTCGGAAAGGGGTAGTCCTCTGGCAACCATGATCACCGGTGGGCTCCTGGTGACCCCGGATGGGCAGCGGTCGGCAGAGATCCTCATGCAGGAGGGACAGATTGCGGCTCTCCTCGCACCGGGGAGCGCACCCTCCGGGGTGGCGTCCATCCTGGATGCGACGGGGTGTCTCGTTCTTCCGGGGGCTATTGATCCGCATGTCCATTTCCGGGAGCCCGGTTTCTCCGCCAAAGAGGATTGGGAGCATGGTTCACTCGCTGCGGTGGCGGGTGGGGTCACCACGGTGTTGGATATGCCCAACACCCAACCGCCGACGACCACCGCGGCGGCCCTTCGGGACAAGGTTACCCTCATCGCGGGGCGCAGCCGCTGCCATTACGGGCTGTATGGGATGCTCTGGGCGCAGAACGCAGAGGAGATCGAGGCACTAGCCGAGGCGGGTGCCATTGGGCTGAAGGTCTTCCTCGGCGAAACCACTGCCTCGCTTCCACCGCCGGACGATGGGCAGTTGCTCGGTGCATTGCGTCGTACCGCAGCCCTCGGCCTGCGCACGGCGGTGCACGCTGAAAATGGCGCCATCCTGCGTGCCGCAGCAGTGGCCGGTGATGGGCTCGCAGCCCACGGCCGTTCGCGGCCGGCGGTCGCCGAAGCGGAGGCCGTCCGTCGCGTGTGTCTCTTGGCGGAGGCGACGGGCGCTCCCATTCTGATTGTTCACGTTTCCACTGCCTGGGCGGTTGACATTCTACGGCGGGTGAAGGCTGAGGGGCGCGTCAATGTGCGGGTGGAGACCTGCCCGCACTACCTACTTTTAACCGAGGACGAGGCGGCGCCCATGGGTGCCATCGCCAAGGTGAACCCCCCCCTGCGGTCGGCGGAGGACCGCTCCGCCTTGTGGGAAGCCATCGCGGACGGAACGGTGGATCAGCTAGGATCGGACCACGCGCCACACACCCCTTCGGAGAAGGAGTGTGTGGGGGATCTTTACCGAGCGGCCGCAGGCTTTGCCGGTGTGCAGACGCTTGTGCCACTGCTTTTAACCGAGGTGGTAGCGGGCCGTCTCGGCATCGGGCGCTTGGTGGAATTGATCGCGGAGGGGCCAGCGCGCCATTGGGGGCTCTGGCCGCGCAAGGGTCGGATCGCGCCGGGGGCGGATGCCGATCTGGCCATCGTGCGCCTCTGTCCCCCAGCGGTTCTCCCCCGCCCTTTCAGCAAGAATCCCCGAAGCCCGCTGTCAGACCGTCCCGTGCATGCGGAGATTGTTGCGACCCTTGTGGCAGGCCAATTGGCATATCGCGACGGCCATCCCGTGGGTGCTCCGACGGGGCAATGGCAGCGACCGAATGCATAGAAAGGGGACTATCGCCGTGCCGGATGATGTGGACGCGATTCTGACCCGTACCGGCGCATACCTCCAGGGGCATTTCCTTCTCAGTTCCGGTCGCCACTCCTCGGCCTATCTCCAGATGGCTTTGCCGTTTGAGCATCCGGCGGACGGGGAGGTGCTGGCGCGTGCCCTGGCCGAACGTGTGCGCCTGCGCGGTTTGGTTCCGCAAACCGTTGTCGGCCCCGCCCTTGGAGCGATCGTTCCGGGGTATGCCTTGGCATCGGCGCTCGGGTGCCGGTTCCTGTTCACCGAGCGTGGCTCGGACGGACGGATGGCCCTCCGCCGCGGGTTTGCCGTGACGGAAGGCGAGTGTCTCCTGGTGTGCGAGAACACTGTCACGACCGGAGGGTCGGTGCGGGAGGTCCTGGAGGTGCTCCGGGTCGCAGGCGGGAACGTCATCGGTGTTGCGGTCTTCGGTGATCGCTCTCCTGACCCAATGACCGTCTTTGATGTGCCCTACGTGGCCTTGAAGCGTGTGGATTTCGCCTCGTGGGAGCAAGACAACTGTCCACTCTGCCAGGCCGGGGTACCGGTCGTTTCCCCAGGCAGCCGCCACCTGCGCTAAGCAGGGAAGGGCGGGAGGAAAATCCCCTCCCGCCCACTGATCACGCGTCCCGACGCTTTTAGGAACGACCGGCCCACGGACGACGCACGAGCGCCGCGCCGCCCAGCAGAAGCACGCCACCCAATACGGCGGGTAGCGGCCCACTCCCCGTTTTGGGCAGAGACGAACTGGTGCTCTTGCTCGACGTAGACGTCGTGGTGCTGGAGGTGGTGGGCGTTGTGCTCGACGTTGTTGTTGCGGTCGTGCTCGAACTCTTCGTTGAACTGGTCGTCGTTGTCGTCGTGCTCGCGGCACTCGTTTGGGTGCCTTCGAGCGTCAAGGCCATGATGTTCAGGACTCCATTCGGGCTCTCGGTCTTCCCCGACGCTCCGGTCTCACTCGGAACGGCTGTGGAGGCGGCGGCCAGACTGATCGTCAATCCGGTTAGGGTCTTGGAACTATCCAGGCCAGGAACGTGGGTGCTGTATACGGTGCAGGGAAGTGGCGTCGAGTCCTTCACGGTGCCGCTGAGGTTATTGAGGCGGGGATCCGCATGCGGGAACATCGTTGTCGCGTCCGGCGTCAGCGCGCCGCCGCTGAGGATGGGCGCACACCAGTCGTCGAAGACAGCCTGGATGGGTGTGCCATTCGTGGTGCCGTAAACGGGCGTGATGCTCACCAAGGATGGACCATTTTCGACCGAGGCAAGGAAGTATGCGTCACTGTATTGGCCAGCCGGAACCGGAATCGTGATGGTTGTGGGCCCAGGGTCTTTGGTGCTGTCCGCGGTGGTGACGCAGACCGCGTCCTTGACCGAGGGTTCTGGGATGCTATACGGCACACCGTTGGGATCCTTGACCGTCTGGCCGACGGGCAGCCCCGTCGCGCTCAGGCCATTACTGTTGCCGAACGTTGCTCCGGCCACGTTGTGGCAGGCGCTGTTGGAGGCCGTCGTGGACGGTGCTGTGTTGCCGTTGTCCATCATGATGACAGCATTAGCCACCGATGAAAGGGGTACCTGGACGTATGAGGTGGCCGCGAGGGCGGGTGCAGCCGCGACCAAAGCAAACGTCGCCACAGAGGCGACGAACGCTACCAAACCCGATCTCCGCATCAATATGCCCCCCTAGACCCGTTTTGATCATGCCAGCGGGCCCATAACGGCTGTCGTGTGTGCCATGTATCCCCCCTCTACCAGGAGCGACTGCCCTAGCCGGACGGTCCCTCCGGCAGGGCGTCACAATCATAGAAAAGACCAAGACAACGACCAGGGAAAGTGTTTGACGTGCCCGCCTGCAATTCCTCCATGGCGCTCGACGTGACGCACGTGGCCCGTTCCTGTTCTTATAGTCTTTTATTTCCGGCTACTGCCGGTTTCCAATTGGAACGTTCCTGCTTCGCAGCAGCTGGTTTCACCAGGCCGTTCTCCTGGCCAGAGCCTTCTGCTCCACAGGCGTTTAACGTCTCCAGGGAACTCCCGGCGACAAGCGACGCAAGGTTTCGCGCCGCGTTCAGGTCTCGGTC
>JAJYVN010000103.1 GCA_021791995.1 Bacillota bacterium | reverse complement strand
GGCGTTGGGGATCGAAGGGCTTTTCCGGCTTTGGGCCGAACCGCAGCGCACGCAACTGTTTCTCTCGGAGCCACGCATTGAGTTGCACCCGTATATTGTTCATGAATACGGGACATTCGACAAGGCCGGTGGAAAATCATGGGTTAACCCGCCCACGATTTTGTCATCTCTTATGGTTAACCCATGTGGATAGTTTCTCTTGAGTCACTCCAACTGCGAGTGTAGTATTAGGGCGCCGGACCGAAACGGAGCGACCAGGGACCGGTCGGAAAAGGATAAGCAGACCCGGCCGCGGCACGAGGCCACCCTCTACCCACCTTCGACAAGGACCGTGGAAAATCATCGGTTAACCCGTTCCCGATTTGGTTATCTCGTATGGTTAACCCATGTAGATGGCAGCTCCTGCGTCCCGCCAGCTGCGAGTGTAGTACTAGGCGGGCCACTTGACGGTCCAGGTCGGCTTTCTGGTCCGTGGAGGACACCCGCGCGTACAACACCACACCCACTTCCTCCCGCTCGGAGGCTTCCACCAAAATCGTCCCGGTAGGCTCTGGCGTGCTGGCATAGGCAGCTTTCCAGCCTTCCACCACTTTCAGGCGGTCTGGTATGCGATGCCATTCTTTCGGGCCCAGTCCGAAAGCTTCATAGAGTCATTATATCACGTCGGCATATGTTGGATGATAAACCATTCGGATGTTGGCAACCCTCTGCATGCGACGAGCCGGTGCCGTGGAGCAGAGCGGCATCGGCACCGACGGGAACGCTAAAATCTTGTGTTACCGCCAAGTCGCTCGGTTCAAGGTGGTATGGTAAAAAAGGATGGGGGCAGGTTGCCGGTGCCGTGGCGGACTCGTCCTCAATCCCGGGGGAGGCGTGGCAGGTGTCACAGGACAAAAAGGACCTGACGGGCAAGCGGGCGTTGGTAACCGGTAGTTCAGGAGGGATCGGCAAGCACATCGCCTTGGGACTGGCTCGAGCGGGCGCCGATGTTGTCTTCAACTACAAGAGCCACCGCGAGGCCGCCGAGGAGGCCGCTGAAGCCGCTCGCGGTTTCGGGGTGCGCGCCTTCGTCCTGGGGGCCGATGCGAGCCATCGGGATGAGGTGCGACGTTTGGTTTGTGATGCGGCCACCGCGATGGGAGGTTTGGAGATCCTGATCAATAACGTGGGGGAGTTCGCGGAAAAGAAGCTGAGGGACCATACAGATCAGGACTTTGAACGCATTATTGCGGGGACCGTGGGGGCTACGTTCTACGCCACAATGGCCGCTCTTCCCCATTTGGCCGAGGCGGGATGGGGACGGGTTGTCAACATCGGTGCAGCGGGTGCGGAGGTCGCGCTCGGTAGGCGCGGTATCGGGCCCCACTTGGCCGGAAAGGCGGCGGTTTGCTCGCTTACCCGCAGCTTTGCCCTGGAAGAGAGCCGACACGGGATTACCTTTAATGTGGTCAATCCCGGGGTGGTCGAAGAGCGGGATCTGAGCCGGCAAGAGGCAGAGTCCCGCAGGGATAAGAAGAATCCGGTTCGGCGCCCTGGGACAAGTGCGGATGTGGTGGACGCTGTGCTGTTCTTCTGCAAGCCGGAGAGTTCGTTTATCAATGGTGCGATCCTCAATGTCACCGGGGGCTGGCAGGGGGAGGCCTGAGTGGATTGTCTCCTGTGCATGCCCGCCGCTGGGAACGATTATGCTTCTGTCGCAAGCAGGATCTCCAATGCGTCGCGTCCGGTCATGCCCGGCTCGATGCCCTGCTGCGCCGCCCCTGCAGTGACGCTCTCTAGTGGTCGGTCCAGAAGATCGGTAAGGTTTCGGACGCCCAGGGAACGTCCCGCCACGATGCCTCGATGTCCCAAAAGCCGGTCTAATAGGGCAACATCGAGGGCACCGCACATGATGTATCCGGTGGCGGTTGCGGCGATCACAAGATGGGTGTTGGGCAACTCGACGGTGATCCCGATGGCCTGGCCCTTGGAGAGACGGATCGGGGTCATACTGATCACGGCGATTCCCCCCGCCTAGCGATATGCACCTGCGGATGAAGTGGTGCCTTCCGGCGCGCGAGGGCACATCGCAGAGTCGAACGCTTGCCTCCACTCCCCAGAAACGGCCATACTATTCGAAGGATGACGGTTCATCAACGGCCCACGCCCGCAGGGCAAATTCGGGCCAGAAGGGGCTGCACCCTGGCCTGATGGACCGTCCGAGAGCTTCGTGGTCAGGGGCAATCGATTCTCGTCAATAGTTGGCTTCCGATGGCGCTCGTGTCTGTGGTGATTGGTGCCGTGGGGCAGTTCTTGCTGAAGTTGGCGGCGCGGTCGCTGGGGTCGCTGGCTCTGTTTGGGCCGGACCCGCTGTCCACGGCGGTGCGTTTAATCACCAATCCGTACCTGTTGTTGGGCCTTGTCTGTTTTGGTTCCAGCATGCTGCTTTGGGTCAAGGTGCTGACGACGGCACAATTGAGCACCGCCTACCCACTCGTCAGCTTTGGCTACGTCATTGTCGCTGCGTTGTCTTGGTGGGCGTTGGGTGAGCATCTGTCGCTGCGTCAACTGTTGGCGTTGGCCTTGATCATTGTTGGTGTGGCGCTGTTAGGGATGGGTTAGCGGGCGGGAGTCGGGGGGATGGGCGCCCATCCCCCCGTGGTACGCAGGTCTAGCGTCGTGAGCGGTAACCTTCATTATTCCAGTCTGAGCGACCTTCCGCCGAGCCTGCGCTCCCGTACGCAGACCGGGCCCCTTGGTAGCTGGTGGTGCCTTGCCCGTACCGTCCCCGCTCGCTCGTGGAGGTGCTTTGGGCGAACTGTCGGTCGGGCTCAAACTGCGTGCCACGCGGCATATTGGCTGCCGGTTCGAAGCCGATGTCCGATCCGCTGTTTTCCCAAGCTTCGTTGCTCCAACGGCCACCCTGTCCCTGGGATTGCCAAGAGCCGCCGTACCCGGCATTGCTTGTCCCCCGGCTGGCGTGCTGCTCGTGTGTGCGGACGAGGTGATCCATTCGCTGTCGCAGGGAGTCGAGCGACTGTTGCGAGACCTCCTCCACACGGTATTCGTTTTTCCGGTGGAGGTATTGCCAGATACGCCATTGGTCCTCCAGGCAGTCGTCGAGGAAGCGGTGAAAGAGGTTGCGGATCCGGTTGTCGGCGGATTCCATGGTCCCCTGCGTGTAAACGGTTGCACCGTTTTTGGCACAATACAGCATGTCGTATGCGATGTCGCGGTCGGTGAACTGTTCCATCGTCCTTCCCCTTTGCATGCGGCCCGATTTGCCTAGCGCAACTCGTTCAAGAGCTCGTCCACGTGACGGCGGCATGTGGACAGTGCTTGCGATACTAAGTGGCGGAGTTCGGGGTCCTGGGCCTGTTGCTCGAAGGCCTGGAGCTTGACCAGGCACAGGGCTTCACTCTTGATGGCTTCCTCGATCGTTCCCACCTCTTTGGTCGTCATCTTGGTCTCACCTCCCCGAAGCTAGGCTTACCGACACTTCCCTGGCATATACGGCACACAGTGGACGCTTTGGCTCGCCCGGCGTAGAGACACGTTGCGCTGCAAGGGCATAGCGTGGGGGAGACCTTTGTGCGGGGGTGTCCTTTTGAAGGAAATTTTCGGGCAGCAGACGGTGCGCATGTGTCCTGCTTCGGTCGTGGCCACGCTGACGAACCCTCTCGCCCTTCGGCGCATGGCGGGGGAGGAACGCCTCTTCGAGGCGACGGGACCAGGCCGATACTCTACGGAGGTGTTGATTGGCCCTCCGTCGCTCGGCCAACGCTACCCGGTGCAGATTTGCGTTGATCCGCGGCCCAACGCTCTGCGTATTGCCGTGGTCGGGGAAGGTAAAGCGAAGGGGTTGTGGGCGGAGGCAGCCTGTTCGGTGACGGAGAGCCCGGAGGGGTCGCTTTTACGATACTCCCTGCGGTATGAGACCGGGTCGTTGCACCTGGCGTTTCTCTCGTCGCGCGCCCTGCGTAAATGGGTGGAGGATTGGCTCCGAAGTGCGGAAGCGGTTGGGCGGGATTGAGGGTCAGCTTGGGTCGGAGGGGGAGAAGGAGTCAGACGGCCGCGAGAGCGGTAGAATGGGAACGGGGCGTGGTAGGCGACCCGGGCGTGTCGCGGCATGCCAATACACGCAGGAGGCCTGCGGGGAGAGATGCCGTTGCTCGCGATCCTGGAAGTCGCCGGGGCGAACCTCCTGCTGAGTGGCGATAACGTCCTGGTGATCGCCCTGATGTCCAAGACCGTTCGCAAGGGGAAGCGCTTTGTTGCGCTGGCCTGGGCCTTGGGCGTGTCGATGGCGATTGTCTTCGGGATCCTGGTCCTTTTGTCATTGTTCTTCCGTTTCTCCATCCTGAAGGCTGTGTTTGGACTCGTGGTCTGCTTCATGGCGTTCCACCTTGTTCGCACGCATGCTTCGCACCTTGCGAGGGACGTGCCGCAGGGAGTGGGACGGGCCGTTCTCCGCATTGCCATGGGAAACCTGCTGATGAGCTTTGAGAACGACGTTGCGCTGATCGCCTTGGCGCACGGCAATCCGTGGACAGCTTGGGTCGGCGTGCTGATCACTGCTCCGCTGATCTTTTTCGGCAGCCATCTGGTGGCGTGGGTTCTGCACCGCTATCCGCTGATTGTGGACGCAGGGGCGGTCTACCTGTTTCACCTTGGAACGGGGTTATTGTTGGGTGTGCCGGTGCTTCCGCACGACGCCTGGATTTGGGCGTGGGGCGCTACGGTGCTCTTTGCTGGATATGCCGCATTGCGGTACATTCGTCGAATACGGGCTGCGCCTCCAGTACAGTGAGTCTGGATTGGCGCGGTGGTGGAGGAATCGGCAGGTTGCGCCGAGAATACCCATCCGCCAACGCAGGCGCGTGGCCGGTGGTGGTCCTGAACGCAAGGGAGGGTGTGGCGCGGAGTCGGCGCGGGCGGCTCCGGTCATGGACATATTGCAGACGGTATGTGTTCCGGTTCGATCCCAGTTGCGGTGCGTGTTGTTCGATCTGGACGGTACACTCCTCGATATTGACGGAGAGCAGTTTCTGGACGACTACGTGATGGCGTTTGCCCAGTACTTCTCGCACTGGGGCGATGCCGCCACCTTTCAGCACGTCGTGATGGCTGCATCGGTTCCCATTTTCCACGACCACCCGGATCTGACCAATGGAGAGGTCTTTCGGCGGCATCTCGCTCGGCACCTCGATGTTTCCGAGGATGTGGTGGCGCGCGAAATGGCCCGCCTGCATCGGGAGACGCTGCCGAGTCTACCCATTCCCCGGGCACCCGTTGCGGCGGCACGGCCGTGTGTCGAGGCGGCGATGGAGCAGGGATACCGTGTCGCGGTCGCTACGACACCGATCTATCCGCCAGATGCCATCGCGTTGCGCCTACGATGGGCTGGGCTGGACGACATTCCCTGGTCTCTCATTACGCACAGTGAGAATATGCACGCCTGCAAGCCGGACGTAGCGTACTACCGCGAAGTCGCCGAGCTCGTCGGATGCTCTCCGGAGCAGTGCCTGATGATTGGGGATGACCGTTTGCAGGACATGCCCGCCGCGAAGTGCGGGATGTTCGTCTACTGGACGCGGGCCAAGGCCGATACCGGGGACATCTGGGGTGGGCCGCTCGCCCATCTCACCCGATTCTTTCAGGGTTGATGGGCGAGGTATGGGGCGATGACCACCGTCTGATCCATCTCCCCATCACCCTGTGCCAGGCGGTTCAGAAATACCGTTGTGGCCGCTTCTCCGACCGGAAGCGGGAGGTGCATGGCTTCGGCTGCATCCCGGGCGAGGGCCATGTCTTTGCATCGATTGCGTAGGCTGAAGCCGGGCTGCCAAGAATCGTTTGTCAACCGTTCCGCCAGGAGGCGCAGCGATACGGAGTCGGCGCTACCGGCAGAGAGTACCTGCATCAGAACGGGTAGGGGGACGCCTGCCCGAAGGCCTAGCGCCAGACCCTCACTAGCGGCAACCATGGCCGCACCGCCGATGAGGTTATTCACGAGTTTGACCAACTGTCCCTGGCCGCTTGGTCCGACGTGGACGATGGTGCGCCCGATCGCTTGCAGATAGGGTCCGATGGCACGAAAGCCATTAGCGGAACCACCGACCATGATGGTCAGGGTTCCGGCGCGGGCGCCCTGGTCGCCGCCAGTGACCGGGGCATCAAGGAACTCCACTCCTTGGTCGCGTGCGCGATGTCCCCAGTGCTGCGCTTCGTCCGGTGCGATGGTGCTGTGATCCACCATCCACTGGCCTCGACGCATGGCGGAGAGTGCACCGCTGGGCCCCGTGAGAACCGCGCGTAGTGCCGCACCATCGGTGACGCAGATCCCTACTAAGTCCGCCTGATGCATAACCTCCGCTGGTGTGGGCACGAAGCGGGCTCCCTTTTGCACCAGTTCTCGAGCACGATCCGGCGTGCGATTGGTCACCACCAATTCGAATCCCGCGCGCAGGATGTTGTCAGCCATGGCTCGTCCCATGATGCCCAGCCCGATGAAGCCGATGCGCACGATCCACTGCCCCCCTCTCCGTTGACGCAATGGGATGGTTCGCCGCAGGGGGAGTAAGCCCTCCAACGCGGCCGACACTTCCCTCTTGCGCGGAGGCCGATGAACCGGCTACGGTGCGGAGAAAGAGCGGGGGGCTGTTTGCGTGGGGGGCATTGCAGGGTTCTGGGGTGCGCCGGATGGACAACGACTGGCTGATATGACCGATGCCTTGTCCCATCGAGGTCCGAACGGTCGTGACCTCATGGAGGGTGCGCGCATGAGCCTGGGGTATCGGCGGGGATTGGAGCGCGAAGGACTGGTTTGTGACGTGGAGAGCGGTGTGCAGCTGATCCTGGATGGATCGCTTCGAAGGGACAGTCAATTGCACCGTGCGCTTTCCCAAACGGGGAGCGACGGCCAGTTGGTGCTTTCTGCATACCTCCGTTGGGGAACGGATGCCTTCTCGCTCCTGGAAGGTGCGTGGGCCGTAGCAATTGCTGACCCGGCGCACGCACGACTGGTTTTGGCGCGAGACCCCCTGGGAGCCAAACCCCTGTACTATGCCCACGCGGAAGGTCGCCTCCTCTTCGCATCGGAGATTCGCTCGCTGCTTGCCGCTTCCGTGCCTGGGGTCCGTCCGAATGACCAGGTGATCGCGGACTATCTGCTGCATGGTTTGGCCGATCACCGATCCGAGACGTTCTTTGCGGGGATCTTTCGCTTACCGGCGGCACACTTCGCTGTCCTCAACGATTCCGGGTTGGAGGCTCGGTGCTTTTGGAAGCTGGAAAACCTTCCGGATGGCGGATCAGACCCGGAGCGTCTCCGCGAGCTGATCGAGGACGCAACGCGTTCCTCTGTGTCTGCGGGGACCGGGGTCCGCCTGACGCAGGGTTGGGCGTCGGCGGCGATGGTGGCGGCGACCGGACCGATGGGGGAGCGTCCGGCCCTCCCCAGTTTTGCCGTCGTCTCGGATCGGACCGAAGATGCTCTGCGTATGCAGTGGAACGAGACGGCGCGCTCGCTCGGGGGCCCGCTCCAAACCATCGATGTGGAATCCAACGCGTGGGTGGCCGATTTGGCCGAGGTTGTTTGGTGGCTCGAGGAGCCGTTTCGTGATCTAGACCCGTATCTTTGCTGGCGGGTGCTTGCGTCCGCATCTGGTTCGGTGGAGACGGTTTTGGACGGCGAGGCAGGGCGGATCCTGTTGGAAGGGCCAAAGGACGGTGTGGCAATCGTCTGGAAGGGACCGCGCGGCTACCGTCGCATTGTGCTGAGCGAGTTGGTTCGGGTTTCGGCACCGGATCCGGAACGCGCGAGCGCGCCGAGGGATCGACTCATCTCCGATATCCAGAGGTTTGCCCTCCCGGAACTCCTTCGCTGCCAGGACCGCGCAGCCATGGCTCGCTCGGTGGAGATTCGTTCACCGTATGTGGATCAGGCACTTGTCGAGTATCTGGTCGCTCTGCCCCCCGAGGCGCAGGGTCCCGATGGAAGGCCCGCCGACCTCTCCGCGAGTTTCGCGGATGCCTTCCAAGCCCATCCGGCCGGTTTACAGGGCGAAACTGGGTGCACACGCACCGCCCGCTGGCTCTACGCACGGCGCGTCGTCTTTCACAGCCTTTTGCGTTCACCCTCCTTCCTCCTCCGCCCATATTGGGATGGTTCCGCCGTGGCGGATGCGTTTGCGCGTGCGGCTGCAGTGGGTGATCCCGGTGGTTGGGTTCTCTGGCGACTGATCAACGTGGAGGTGTGGTTGCGTGTCTTCTTCCCGGATGGATCGGTGCGGGCAGAGCGGCCCAAAGTCCCCTTTGCACGCATAGGCGATGCGGAGGTGAGCCAAAAGAGTCCCGTGGCTGCACAGCTCTTTGCACGTTACCATGCGAATGCGGGACGTCACCTGTTTGTGACCGCTGGCGCAACGGTCTATGCACGCGTGCCCCTTCGCTCGAAGCTGGTGCGTGCGGGGGACGCGCTCGAGGCGGTGGTCCGAGAGGCGGTAGGGGTCGAGCTTCATCCCGGCGACACGCTCGCAGTCAGTGAAAAGGTGGTGGCCATCAGCCAGGGGCGTTCCTTTCCGCTCTCCGAGATTCATCCCTCAAGTCTGGCGCGGTTTTTGGTGCGGTTTGTGCATACCAGTGCGCACGGGCGCGGCTGGGCTCTGCCCCAAACGATGGAGCTTGTCCTGCGCCAGGCTGGTGTTCCGCGCGTCCTCTTGGCAGCGGCCGTGACGATGGTGGCCCGGCCGCTCGGCTTCGGTGGCGTCTTCCAGCGCATGCTGGGGCCGCTCGTGGCCTCGATTGATGGTCCATCCCCCGGAACCCTCCCCCCGTATAACGCATACGCCAAGCTTGCCCCCGCCGAGCCGGAACGGGTGGGTGCATCGCTTGCGGCGGCGCTTGCCCCAGGCGTCGGTGTGGCGGTGGTGGATGCCAACGACCTGGGAGCCCGGATCCTTGGGGCCTCGGACGGATTGGATCGAGACCTGGTGGTACATCTCTTGGTGGATAATCCCCTGGGGCAAGGGGCCCAGCAGACCCCCATCGCTCTGATCCGCACGATCGGGGCGTTGCGGTCGCTCTCCGACCATGCGTCCGATGCAATGCCTTCGGCCTGAGCGCTGGACTGGACCAGCCGGTCTACGGAGGAACGAGGGACAAAACCGGTAGCCAGCTGCCAGGGATCGGTGCGGTGGTCCGCGAACCGACCCTGCGGTGGGTGGAAGGGGATTCAACTGTTGACCAACTAGATCTACGTCTAACGACAGATGTGATATGCTAAGTGTATGAAGTTACGTACATGGGCGAAGGAGCAGGGCATCAGCTACCAAGCCGCATGGCGGATGTACCGCGATGGCAAGCTGCCTGTACCAGTGGAATAACGACCGACCGGCACGATCATCGTCAAGCCTCCGAAGGAGGAGCCTACCGGGGTGGCGGTTTACGCGCGCGTGTCCTCGTCGGACCAACGTTCGGACCTCGACGGGCAGGTCGCGCGAGTGGTGGAGTTCGTGACACACAAAGGTTGGCCCGTGGTGCGCACGGTAACGGAGGTTGGATCAGGGCTCAATGGTCAC
>JAJYVN010000102.1 GCA_021791995.1 Bacillota bacterium | reverse complement strand
GTTCCCCCCTCGGTTCCCTGGGCGCGGTCTGGTCCCCGCCGGGCTCGGGGATGGTGGGCTGGGCGGCGGCGTTGACTATACCAACGCCTTTTGGCTCATCGGGGGCCTACGGGCGGCGGCCACATTTGCTGAGTATCTTGCCCGTCCAGAGGGCCCCGTGTGGCAAAAGTGGGTCCGGGAAAGCCTCGCTCAGCTGAACACCGCGATTGCCCGTGACTTTGTTTGCGATGCGGGGGGCGGCGGGTATCTCCCGAGTTCGCTGGGTGGTGAGCGGGGCACCGCTGCGACCAGTGGCAGTGCGCGCCTGCAAGGCCAATGGGGCCTGATGCACGCCATCTACCCCCTGGAGGTCGCGGATCCAACAGCACCGGCGATCGCTTCCACGATGGCAATGATCCGCGATGCGGAGCGGGAGGATATTTGTTATGGCATTGGATGGATCGCGGACGGCGTCTGGACCTACGCGGCCGGTTTTTGGGGGTTGGCCCTCATCCGTGCAGGGGAGTATGCGCATGCGCGCGAGGTCCTGATCGGCTACATGAACCACGCCACACCCACGCGTTGTTGGCCGGAGGAGCAAACACTGCGTGGGGTCGAGCCAGAGCGTCATGGTGGCGATATCCCGCACGGTTGGGCCTGGGCGATGTACCTGATTTTGGCGCGCAGCCTACTTGTATGGGAGGAAGGTGCGCGGTTAAGGCTCCTGCACGGGGTAGACAGGGTGTGGTGCACCTCTGGACTGCACTTGTCCGACCATCCCACGCGGTTTGGCCTGCTTTCCCTGCATGTTGTTCCAGAGGGGAGCAGTGCTGGTTGGCGCGTCGATCTGCTGCTGCGAGGCGAGGGGGTGGCACGGTTGGATGCGGTGGTTCTGCATGCACCGGAGGGCACAACCATCGCCACGGATTCCCGGGAAAGCGTCCAAGCAGGCGGGGCGCGGCTGTTGCTTTCCGAGGACGCGGTTCGGGGAGGCATGCGAATTCTGCTGCAACCCGTGCATCGCGGATAGGGATGGGATACCGCGCCCGGTCGACCGTGCGTCCCTTTGCGGCTCGGCGGGGTGCATCCGTCCACCCGGGAAGAGGATGGAGGCGCGTGTGCGCGCGGGGAACAGAACTCCGACGGTATTGGGTGCGGTCCGGGGGAACACCCCTCGGAGTGTCAATGGCCACTGTAAAACCGACGCCTTTGGCCCGTGAAAGCCAGCAATCGACCTGGGATATAGAAGCAGGGCTGCAACGAGAGTGATGGCATGCCGATTGTCCGTTCGTCGGCTGGCGGCCGACGCGGGGAGGGGAAGCGGTGGAAACGGGATGCGAATGGTGGCCCCTAGAGAAGGTTCCGGAACGGGTGATGTGGAGAAACTTGCTGCTCGTAATGGCTCCGGTCCTGGTACAGGGATGAGCGCGGAGTGAAAGGCCCTGTCGACCGGAGATGGTCCAGTCCCCGCGCCAAGGCGGGGGCGGTCCACCGGATCCAAGCGGTGCCGAAGGGCGACTTTGAACCGCTTGCGAGCGGAACTGCGCAATCTCCAGCGTTTCGTTTAGCGCGATGCGCATCGTTTGCCGCATCCGAATCGCCTGCCAGGCGATCTCCCTCCAAGGCTTCGCATCGACCTGGCCGCCGTCTTGGGGGTGCAGCACACGCCATTTGCGTTTCGTGAAGCTTTGGCGTATGCTGTCTCTCGGTTGGCACCTTGTGGCTCGGTCTACACCCGCCGTGCTTCCCGAGACCCCCAATGAGCCGCCAAAGTATGGTCCAAGGAAAAGGGGTCCGAGAACGTGGCGAAGACGATTTACATTGGCAACCTTCCGTGGGAAGCAACAGACGGCGATTTGAACGACGTGGTCTCCCCGCACGCGACGGTACTGTCCGTTCGGGTGGCGACGGATCGTGAGACGGGCCGTTCGCGCGGCTTCGGTTTTGTCGAGGTTGAGGATGATCAACTGCAACAGGCGATTGACGCGCTGCAAAACGTTGAGATGGGTGGGCGGCTTCTGACCGTGAACGAGGCGAAGCCACGTGAACCACGTTCCAGTGGTCCGCGCGGTCCTCGCCGTTACTAGTTCCCTTTCTCGGTCGGGCAGTGCGTAAAGAAGCAGGCGAGCGGGGCACCGAACAAGTTCGGTGCCCTCTGCTTTTCTGGGTGATCAACGTTCGCAGGCGAAGATCCGGCGCATCGTGCGTACCGCGTCCGTGGCGGCGTCCTCTGGGAAGGTCCGATAGGGCGGCAACTCGGCCGTGATGTATCCGTTGTAGCCGATGTGCTCCAACTCCGTGCGGACGGCCTGCCAGGGGACGCTGCCCTGCAGGAGATACACGAAGCCACCGTAGCCGGCGACATCGGTGCGGTAATCCTTGACGTGCACCGCGAGGATCCGGGAGCCGAGGGTGGCGATCCAATGCTGGGGAAAGCCGTAGGCCATGATGTTGCCCACGTCGAAGTAGGCACCAACCGCGGAGGATCCAATCTCATCAATGAAGCGCACCATCTCTAAAGGGGAGAGGAGAAACTTATTCCATACGTTCTCGATTCCGATGCGCATGCCGAGTTCCTCTGCCCTGCGGGCGAGGCGGCGGACAGCTTCCTGTGCGCGCCCGTATGCGTCGGCATAGGGCACGGAGGCGGTGACCACGCCCGGTACCAGAAGCAGCAGACCAATGCCCAAGCGCCGGCCGACCTCCAGGGCTTGCTCCAACGCCGCCATACCGATCGCCCGGTGTTCCGGATCTGGATCGGTGAGGGGCATTTCCCAATGAACAGGGCACACCATGGATGGGATCTCCATCCCAGACTCGATGGCGGCTTGCCGGATGTGTTCGAATCCGTCCGGATGCTCCAGGGACACGGGCCCTGTCCGCGGAATCGTCAATTCATATCCGTCGGCACCACAGGACGCCGCGTGTCGCAGTGCCTCCTCTACGCTGAACTTCGGGGGATACATCTCTCCACTTAGACCGATCTTCACGCCATCCCCTCCCTCTCGGCGAAACCATTGGGCGGAGAACTTGGTCTTCCCTGCGCGAAGATGGTAGAAGGGTTCCGGGCGCCGATCGCCAAATACAGAGAGGTATTTCGGTAACCGAAGGAAGGGGAGGTTCCTTTGTTCCCCGCAACGGAGCAGCGCAAACACCTCGGTGTTCTGATCAAACCGGCGTCCAGTGTCTGTAATCTGAACTGCACCTATTGTTTTTACCTCGAAAAGGACGCGCTTTACCCGTGGAAGGACCGGCCGCGCTTGAGCCTGGAAACGTTTCGGACCTTCGTGGAACAGTTCGCTGCGGTGAACGGGCCCAATATGTCCTTCGCCTGGCAGGGGGGAGAGCCCACAGTCATGGGGCTCGACTTCTTCCGGCATGCGGTGGACGAGCAAATCAGCGCGGCCAAGGCGTCCGGTCCGGGGCCGATCTGGCATGTCAGTAATGCCTTGCAGACCAACGGAACCCTCTTGGACGATGAGTGGGCCGCCTTTCTCCATGAATATGACTGGCTTGTCGGCGTGAGTTGTGACGGGCCCCCCGAATGGCATGACCACTATCGCGTGGACCGAGGCGGACGGGAGACACACCAGAGGGTGCTGCGGGGCATCGGTCACCTCCGCGACCGCAAGGTCGAGTTCAACGTGCTCACCGTGGTGAACCATGTCAACGTGCAGCGCCCGCGCGAGTTGTTCCACTACCTTGTGGAACAGGGGTTCGACAATCTGCAGTTCATCCCGCTGGCGGAACCTCTCCCCGGTCACAGTAGCATCCAGGACGGAGGTCCTTCGCCGTTCTCGATCACGCCGGAGGAGTACGGGAAGTTTCTCAACGAAACATTCGATGCATGGTTGGCCTACGGATACGAGCGTATCCGCATCCGCTTCTTTGACAATGTGCTACAGATGTTGTTGGGGCTGTCGCCGAACGTCTGCCAGCTGGCGGCTAGCTGCGGCGACTACGTGGTCCTGGAGCACAATGGCGACGTCTATCCTTGCGACTTCTTCGTGGAGAACGAATGGAAGCTTGGCAACATCCTGGAGGAACCCTTGAGTGAACTGGTCGCCAGTGAGCGGTTCCGCGCCTTTGCTCGGCAGAAGCGGAAGTTACACAGTGACTGTCTCGTTTGTCGGTGGCGGCCACTCTGCCACGGTGAGTGTCCGCGGTATCGGATCACCAACGCGGGCAGCGCGGACAGCACCCTGCCGTATTTCTGCTCTTCGTACAAGGACTTCTACGGACAGAGCTTCGAGCGTATTCAGGCCGTGGCCGCCGAGGCACGCCGCCTCCGCGCTCCGGATCTTCCGGAGCCGAGCCTCGTTCACGCGGATCGCCGCGCGCGGGAGTCGGTACTGGAATTGGAGGCACAGTTTGCGGGGGACAGTGTCGTTCCCGCGTTGAAGTCGATGGGGCGGAACGATCCTTGCCCATGTGGTAGCGGCAAGAAGTATAAGCAGTGCTGTGGGCGCTAGATCTCTCCAATACCCATGCCCGTAAGGGCAAATCCGGGCGAGAAGGGAACGTGCCTGGCGGGAGGGTGACCTGAGGGTCGACATGCCAGGGTTCAATATGGAGCATCAGGAACGAGTCAGGGCTGCGTTGGCAGGGGAGAGGGTGGATCGCCCTCCGTTTGTGCTGTGGCATCATTTCCGACCAGCCGCATCACCGGCGGCGCTCGGGACGGCGGTTGTTGATTTCTTTGGGCGTCTGGACTTCGACATCATGAAGGTGATGCCGGACCTGCCTTATCCAGATCCGCCGGGGGGTGTCCGAGGAACCACCGATTGGGCGAAACTGCCGCGGCTCGACGCGCACGAGGGTGAACTGTCGGGGATGCCCGATGCAGTGGAGGCGGTTCGGCGGGCCCGGCCGAAGGCGGTGGTGCTTACGACGGTCTTTAGCCCGCTTGCGACGGCGATCAAACTCGCCGGAGGGTACGATCCCTTCTGCCGTCACCTGCAGACAGATCCAGACGCGGTGCGCGAAGGTCTGCGGATTGTCAGTGCCAACCTGGCCGCGATGTGTGAGGAGTGCCTGCGCCGCGGGTCGGACGGGATCTACTTCGCAACCAACGGCCAGGGGGATGGACTGTTTACGGAACAAGAGTACGCGCAGTTTGGTAGGCCGTTTGATCTCCAGGTGCTCGGGGCGTGCGCCTCTGGGTGGGTCAATGTGCTGCACATGCACGCCGCAAGTGGCCTCGAGTGGCGATGGACCGCGGACTACCCTGTTCAGGTCTTCTCCTGGAGTGATCGCCGTACCGGGATCCCCCTCCGGGAGGTTGCTGCCGAGTTGCCCGGGCGGACTGTGATGGGCGGTATCGATGAGTTTGGCGCCATCGTCGATGGTCGCATGGATGTCGTTGCGGAGGAGATGCACGATGCGGTGCGGCAAATGTCCGGTCGCCATCTGATTCTCGCCGGGGGGTGTTCGGTCCCGGACGAGATCAACGAGGAGCATCTCGCCACGGCGCGGCGCCTCGTTGACCGTCTTCCGTCCGAGTTCTGAGTTGGATCGCTGGGGATAACGTTGGACGCGTCTGCGCCAGTCTCCGAATCGTTCCTTCGTAGGTTGTGTGTTGGAGCATCTCCCGGTGGGCACCGCTCCCTGAAGGAGCGGTGCCCACCGGTCCAGAGATTCATGCGGATCGGGAGGCCATCGTCCTTAACTCGCGGAGGAGCTGGAACTGGTGCTCGATGCTGCTTCCAGCACAGCCAGACGTGCCAGCAAAACGGCCATCTGTGCGCGGGTTAGGGTACTGTTCGCCAGAACCTGACCGTCCGATCCCTGGAGGAGGCCCATCTGGATGGCCAGGGCGATGGCACCGTGTGCCCACGCCGGGACGTTGCCCTCTAGGTTGATCGAGGCATTGGCGTCCATGGCCGCACTCTGACTGAGTCCCGCGGCGTTGATCAGCATCAGCACTGCTTGCGCTCGTGTGAGCGGTGCGTCAGGCTGCCCAAGGTTCTGCACATTGGTCATCACACCGCTGGTCTCTGCCCAGGCCATGGCTTTCAGAGCCCATGCGGGGGTACCCGACGGCGCAGAGGATGTGTTGCTGGGTGATTCTGCCTGCAGACGGGCGAGCATGGTTGCGAGTTCAGCGACGGTCACGTCTGCATTGGGCGAGAAGGTGGTCGTTGAGGTCCCCTGAACAACCCCTGCCTTCTCCAGGGCAGAGACTGCCGCCGTGGCCCAAGGGGCCTCGGTCTTCACGTCCAGGAAGGTGGTGGTGGGGGATCCGCTACTCTGGTCGTTGGCATACACCGCCATGGCGACCGATAGGCCCTTGGCGTTACTGTGTTCGTTGAGCAAGACCTGGTGGATGGCCTGTGCCACTACCGTTCCCGAGGAGCCGGAGGCCTGGGCGTCGGCGATGGCTTCGGCCACATGGATGCCGAAGGCCGCAGCGTTGTGCGAGGATGCGGATCCGTTGGCCGATGCCGAAGTGGACGCTGACGCCGAGGCGTTGGCAGAACTCGGATGCGATGCGGCGAACGCGGTTGCACCACTGGATAGGAGTGCGGCAATCACTACGAAGCCCGTGATCTTCCGTCGCATGAGACAACCCCCCTTGGATGTCTTGGGAGCCATTGGCTCCCGTCCTCACGAGCCTTCATTCGCTCCGATAGCATCCGTTTGTGTGGGTGGCCTGTTTCCCATTGGATCACGTGCGGTCGAAGGAGGCACGGCGTCTCCAGGTAGTATTGGCCCATGGAAGGTGGGTGGGTCGGTCGGAGTTGGGGAAGGGCTCGGAGGGCCCGCGCCCTTCCCCAGGACAGCACTCAGACGCTGGGCGTTTCAGCGGGCGGAGACCCGAGGCCCTGTTGGGAGGCATATTCCCACAGCCAGCGGGGGGTCGGATGCGTCGTGAGTTGCGCCGCATCGGGGCGAAAGGTGCTCACAACGGTCGGTACGTTCGGGCGCGACGCAGCACCCGAACGATAGATCTCCTGTGTGGACTTGTATACCTCGCCCCAGGGGGATAGTCTGCCCGCCATGGTGAACAGGCCGAAGTCCTGGCCCGCCAAAGGTGGTGTGGCGTATGTCCAGGGAAGGCAACCGTCCACCCACCGAGGGGCGACCTCTGCCATAAGGCGATAAAAGGGAGGCGCCCCTGGCCCCCCATCCCAACCGAATTCGCCGAGGATGATGGGACGGTGGCGTTCTGCGTCCCCTTGAACGATGTATGTGAGGAGGCTTTCGAGATACAGGCGATTGAGCGTGAGCCAATCATCCAGGCGGGTGGGTATGAGCCTGCCCTCGATCAGCGGATAGAAGTGCGGGCAAAGATAGTCGAGGGTCCGACCCACGCGCGTAGGATCGAAACCGCTGTACCAAGAGGGCTTTGGACCGGGCTCGTAGAGTGGAATGGACCACTGGATGAGGCCGACCGTGCGTGGATGGCGGTCACCTGCGGCAGAGAGCGCCCCCAACTGCAGGGCGATCCACTCCTCTGCGATCGATTCACGAAATTGTTGATAATCCCAGAGCTCCGGGCTGCCAGCCACCGGTGCGTCACGGGGAATCTCGATCTCAGCGATCTCGTTGGGGATTGCGTGGCCCGTGGTCTGCCATGCTTCACAGAGGGCCGTCCTGTTCCGATACTTCTTGCGCAGCCATTGCGGCCACCGCTCGGCCAAAAGCGGGTTGTTCCACCCGATACTTGGTTCGTTGAGCAGATCCCAAGAGTGGATGCGCGGATCCTGCCCATACTCAGTACCGATGGTGCGCCAGAACACTTCGAGAGCGCGCAGGGCTTCTGGGGCGAGAAACGGATCTGGTTCCCAGTATCCGGGGCGGCCCTCCCAGTGGTCGGGTCCAGTGAACAGGACGCGGAGGCCATGCCGATCCGCAATTTGTAAAAAGTTTTCGACACGGGTGAGTCCTTCCGTGCGGACCCGGTCGGGCGTGGGCTGCATGAATTGCGCCGACAAAAAGACGCGTACCACCGTGGCACCGACGGAAGCGACCTGACCCAGTTGCCGATCCACCCGGGTTGCGTTCCACTCGCCCCACTGGTGCGGTGCCCAGTAACCGGTCTCGGGGTCAAGCCAGTTCATCCCAAAGACAAACATCCATTTTTCCTCCATAGCTACATCCATCCCCCCGTGGCACCGTCAGCTCGCAGCTTACCGTCCGCGCATACTATCGCATAAGGAGCTGCCGGGAGGTGCGGTATGCACCAAACCGGCGCGAAAGCGTGAGTGGTCGAGAATGGCGAATCGAAGGTCCGGGGAAGCGCAGGAAGCGGTGCGTGACGCGTAGCGTGAGCTTTGCAGGTCCGATCAGGATGCCCATAGCGGGTTGGCGGCATGAGCAAGGGCCGGCGAGTGGCAACGACGGGCGCGGCAAGCGTGGCAGCGCCGGTGGCGTTGCCAGCGGGGCGTGGACGGTCAAGGCCCGCAAGCGCTCCGTGTTCAGCCGGGGGGCGAGGCCGGTCTTCCGAGGGAAGAGCAGTGCCTCACGGAAGCCTCGGGTGCGGACGAGGCTCAGAGTCCGGTGGAATAACCGGCCTAACACTACGCGCAGGTGGTTCCTCATGGAACAAATCGATACGGCGCCAAGGATTCACTGGTCGGTGTCCAACCCAACGCAGTGCGTTCGCAGTGAATCGTGCCCCGACACCATTGCAGAAATGGGCCATGCACGGCTTGGACACTTTCCCATGCGTGCAGTGGCAGGTCCTGAACGATGATGGTGCCTGTCACGGCGAAACCGATGGGGATGTCGACCTCCGCGAAGCGGAGCACCGGTGGCAGTGGCAAGGCGATGAACGGATCGGCCCCGTCCAGCGGTGTGGAAGCATCGGACGCCCCGATTCCCTCTTGCGGTTCGCCCACCGGTGGGGTTGGCGCGTCGGTCATCGTCGGCTGTTGGTCGGTGTCGGCTGGGGTACAGGGTGGACCTGGGTCGTTGTCAAGAGCGGTTGCCTTGGATGGGGGTGCACCCCACAATTGTGGTCGAGCTCAGGCGGCCGGGTTGACCAGGTGCCGGGCGAGTGGTCGGCGCATGTGGGGCAGGCGCTACCAGAAGCGATCCCACGGACCGGAGCGATGAACCGTTCGGAGTGTGGCGACGGATTGGCAGCCGATGCCTCCCCAACGCATTCCGGCGCCCTTTTGGCGGGCGGCGACCACCAACTTGCAGGCGCTCTCCACCGTCCCTGAACCGACCGGCCAACCGGCCAAGGCGAACTCCGGGTAGCGCATGCGCGGGGCGTGGTCGCCAAAGTATTCCAGCGCCAACCGGACGACTTCCTGTGCCGCCTTCGTCCGGGGCTGCACCGTGCGGATCGCATGCAACACCGGGCTAACGCCCTCGTCCAACAACGCCTTGGCCATCGGCTCAGCCCATGCGGCCGCTTCCGCGCTCCCCTCGCCGAACACCGCGTGCGCCACGTGCCAAAGGTGTTGCCGGCCGTGCCATAGGTCGACGATCTCGATGATCTCCACCCCCACCACGCCCAGAAACGCCGCCGCCCGCCGTCCGGTCCACTCCGCGCCGTCTCCCAGCACGATCACTCGCCGTACCTGCCGACCGCCCAACCCCATCGCTACGACGAGCGCATACCATCGATATCAGAACCGGTCAGCATCCTCCTGGCCGGTGCAGAATTGCTGCCGTC
>JAJYVN010000101.1 GCA_021791995.1 Bacillota bacterium | reverse complement strand
AACGACCGCTCCACGCAAGGCGCGACCGAACGCGGGGCCTGCAAGCAGCCCCAATTGGCGGAGATAGCGCCGTTTGGCCGCGCTAGGACGCTCCGAGTCCGCCGACTCGAGGTCAATCACACCGACCACCCGCGCATGGTCCAAAAGCGGTATTGCCAGTTCCCAGATCGCACCCTGCACAGCGGGGATATAGTGCGGATCCACGGACACGTCCGGCACCCAAGCCATGCGCGCCGTCCGGGCGGTCTCGCCTGTAATGCCCACACCAAGGGGAATGCGACATCCCAGGCCTCGGCTCCGCGGGAATCCGCGCGTACCAATTACCTCGACGTAGTCCCCTGTCCCACTGCCGAAGAGGACCTCTGCGGGGACCCCTGGCAGGATGTGTTCCAGAAGGAACAGTAGTTTACGGGCAAGTACACGTGGAGGCTCCTCCGCCATCACCGCGCGCCAGAGAGCGTTCTCGCGTACGAGCCGTTCGTCAGGCTCCCCGTTTGCGACATGCCAGCGCCCTGCCCTCGTCAATCGCGGCTGCCGTGGCATGGCACCCATGGAGGAACTCCCATCGGTTCCGCTCAGCGGCACCGCCCTGCCCTCTCCCATCCCATCACTGTACTCCACCCTTCAACGGCAACGCCTTCTCGGTTCTGCAAGGGCGGCCATTCCTTCCCGGTCCCCGACCACTGTACCTCAACCGTTCCGCGCCGGATTCCAGATCTTCCATACGGCGTTGCGGTTCCGGTGCGCCGCGTACCCACAGTGTGTCTCCCCGCTGAGGGACTTCGGAACAGTGGCGTCGCATAGACTGCCGATTTGGCTCGTGTGGTTACGCACCACTCCCGTTCAGGTCCTCGGCAGCCATGATGCCACACCACGCGGCGTATGGTTTGGCCGTCTTGAAGTGAAACTCCGGGGCGTTGACGGGTCATCGAGGCGAGCAATGGCCGTGCAGCCTCGCGACAGCGCCCACGACGCTTGGCGCGACGCGGTCGATCGGAAACGCACCGAGAAGCCGGTGCGGCAACATGCTCGGAGGCCGTGCCCGCGAACCAAACACGGCGATCGTACTTGCACCGCAAAGTGCCTTTCGCATCGTACCGCCCTTGGACGCTTCGAGGACGGGATTACATGCATGACGCGACTCACACAGACAAGCGATCTGCGCCTAGTCCTGACCGCAGTCGGGATACAGCCGAGGCGCAAATGCCCCCGTGCTCCTTTTTGTACTGTATAGGGAACCGCAAGGGAAGAGTACAATTCACCTGCCGCCTCATGGCGACAGTCGTCTCGCGCGTCTCTATACCATGCCGCGCGCAACCCACATGCTTCCGTTAGAATGAAAGGGAAGACCACCCGCTGGGGAGGAACCAACGTGTTGTTGGTCGTGCTCGTCTTGGTCCTGACCACCGTGGGGGTGGTGGGGGTGAACTATACCCAATGGGGCCGCCAGTTCCCGCCAGGGCGGCGGATGCTGTACGGGGCGATCGGCGGTGCCGGCACCGGTCTGATCTTGCTGCCACTGCTCGGGCTGGTCGCGGCAATCCTCTTCTTCATCCTCTGCTTGGGCGCGATCGTCGCCATTGTCTTTGCGGTGATCTTGGTCGCACGTCACCTAAACCGGTCACGTTACTGAAGCACGCCCCAAAATCGACCGCACCCCACAAGGGATTTCGGGCACCACCACGAACATGACGCGATAGAGCAGAAGGGAAGGGTGTGTCCACAGCGACCGCGCCAATGGTCTCGGACCCGCTACACGCTGAGATCCTCGGGCAGCCGGAGGCCATCGAGGAATCGATTCGTAACCTTGTGGGCGGAACGGCTCTCACCACTGCGGGCTCGCTGTTTGGCCCCACCATTGAACGCATTGTCGTTTCCGGGATGGGCGCATCCTACTTCTCGAGCTACCCCTTCTACCTGCGGCTACTCGACGCTGGTCTACCGGCGGTGCAGCTCGAGGCAGGTGAACTCCTCCACTTCGCAACGAGCCTGGCCTCGCCATCCAGTCTGTTGGTACTAGTTTCGCAATCGGGGCGTACCGGCGAATTGCTTCAACTCCTGCAGGTGTTGCCGCTCGGGACCCCGGTCGTGGCCGTGACCAACGAGCCCTCCAGTCCGTTGGCGCAGCGCGCGACAGTCACCTTGGCCTTTGCTGCGGGTGAAGAAACTGCGGCAGCAACCAAGACTAGCCTGTGCAGTCTGTTGACGCTCGACCTCTTGGCGGAGGAATTGCTGCTCCGGGCCGGCCGTAAAGCCCTCGGCATTGGGGCGCGCATCGAAATCTGGCAGCAAACCGCCCAGTCTCTGGCACAGGCCATCGCCGAACAAGATCAATGGCTTCCACCCCTCGTCCGGTTACTGGACCTTCCGGAGCACGTCTTCTTTCTCGGACGCGGCCCGTCCCTCGCCGCTGTTCTGGTCGGTGCACTGATGACCAAAGAGATGGCGCATGTCCATGCAGAGGGAATGAGTGTTCCGCAGTTTCGCCATGGACCGCTCGAGTCGGCCGGCCCAGACCGCTCGGCGGTCGTAGCCGTCACCCCCGGCTCGCTGCGGGGGCTCGACCTAAAACTGGCGGAGGACATGGTGGCACTCGGAATGCGGGTGGCAACCATCACCCTCGAGGCCGACACCCCGATGCGCACAGGGGTCGAGCGCGTTGCGTTACCGCCCGTGCCATGCGGCATGGAACCAGTTCTCCACATGCTTCCCTTGCAATTGCTAGCCCGGGAATTCGCTCTGCGGCAAGGAATGGAGCCCGGTCGGTTCCTGCACACCGGCAAGGTGACCGATCATGAGTGAGTCCCGATCCGTCCGCCCGAATGCCCTTGCCCCTACGGGCAAATCAGGATACGAGGAGGTTGGGCCCCGGGGGCGGACCACGCACCCACAACCGGGACCCGCACACCACCAATGACAGGACAGGATTTCCGTGCCGTCATGCGTCACTGGGCCACTGGGATTACGCTGATCACCTGCGAGGCGCCTAAGGGTCTCCACGGGATCACGGTGAACTCGTTCACCTCGCTCTCCCTCGATCCTCCGCTTGCGCTGGTCTGCATCGATCAAAAGGCCAAGGCCTCCCACGAGATCCCTGCCGCGGGTCACTTTGTGGTCAACTTCCTGGGCCAGGACTCCCAAGAAGTGTCCGACCGGTTCGCTGGTCGGCGCCCTGAGTTGGCCGATCCCTTTACCGGGCTGAGCATCGGTCGGACTCCAGCAGGCCACCCCATGCTGCCCCAAGCCCTTGCCTACCTCGATTGCACCCTCCGGGAGAATCTTCCCGGAGGTGATCACCTAATCCTGGTTGGCGACGTTATCTCGGCCACAGTACTGCGCTCCGGCGATCCGCTACTGTTTTATGGTGGAACATACCGTCAG
Source organism: Bacillota bacterium (assembly GCA_021791995.1). Taxonomy (GTDB): domain Bacteria; phylum Bacillota; class Sulfobacillia; order RBS10-35; family JAJYVN01; genus JAJYVN01. Next base: position 6,246 of record JAJYVN010000101.1, on the reverse strand, counting down.
TTGCAGGCCTGAACATCCAGGGGGAGTTGGTCATCCTGCGGCCACGCTGGCGTTTGACTCTTGGCACCATCCTGACCGGTGGTGCACTTGTTTTGTGCGGCTGCGCGGGCATTTCTCCTTCCGGGCCGACCGTGCAGGCAGGCTGCGAAGCCTCGTTTGCGGGCACCGCCACCCTGCCGTCCGATGCAGGGGCAGTCTATGTCCTGCCCTTTGACCCTGCCAACCAACCGATGACGCTGTCCACTGCAGTTGGCACCGATTGTGGTCCGCCCCTTGTACTGGCGGACGCCCCCGAACAGGTGAGTCAGAGCGGCCTGACGGCTGAGGCTCCGGTGACGGGCACCTTCGAACTCTTTTACTATCAACGCACGGGGGCGACCAGTGCGCCACTGTATTTCCTGCCAACGGTGATCAATCGCGGCAAAACTGCGATCCATGTGACCATTGCGCGTGCAGGCGCCACCGTTGGGGCAACCGCACCGACCACGGATATGATGTTCGAGGATGAATTCCTCAAAACGACAGTGCACCAAGTCTTGACCGTCCAGCCGAACCGATGGGTCTGGCTGGATCCCTCCGCAACTGAGCACGCGACTGCACCCAACGGCCTTGCGGTGGGACAGTTTTTGCTGGCCACAAGCGGCCCGGTGACCGTGGCGGTTGTCGCAACACCAAGCCCTGCCAAGGCCGATCCCTTGGACATGAAGGTGCTGCCGATCATCCACAACGATAGCGCGGGACGTGGACTTTTCCCCCACTCCGCTCGACAGATGTCCTTTGCCGCCCACACATACCCGGTCGTCTTTCCATTGGACCGAACGAGCAAGACCCTCGACCCGTACGTCACTGGAACCGATTCTGCGACCGGCCTGCCCGCCACGGACGTCGGCAACTATGGGGTGCTGTATCAGGTACACCTGGCGCTCAACGGTACACCGGGGACGGTCCTGGGTGTGTTCCTCTCGGCAGGTGGGCCCGGCAGTGCACAGGCAGAGGCCGATGTGGCGGATGTGGAACAGCTACCGGGCAATCATACCGTGATGCTGCCAGCCGACGACGAACCTCCCTCCGCCTCCAATGCCGGCGTACTGATGACGACCGTCACGATCCCACCGAATGGAACCGGCCAAGTGGATGTTCGCCTACTCCCGCCATCCGGCCTGGACGCGCTCATGCACATCGTGGTGCTCCCCATGAGCCAAGTGGAACTGGCCTTTACCGGGGTCAATCCGGCGCTCGTTTCGTCCTGACGCCGCTATAACTCCACGACACTCTTGATCGCGTCCGCATCCTTCACCAGCGCTTCTCGGTAATGAGTCAGGGGAAAGCGGCCAGTGATCAGTTGCCCCGCCAGCCCAGGCCACTGACTCTGCCATTTCTCCAGAGATGTGACCGCTGCCTCGTAGTGAGCCCGGCAGGCATTCACAGAACCGGCGATGATCTGGTTCTCCAACACCATCGCGCGATTGAGGCCATTGGCATCAACATCGATGCTGTGGTGACCACTTGTCACCCCCGTGAGCACCAGAGCCCCGTCCCGTGCCAAAAGTGCGGCCGCCTGAAAGATTAGCGGAGCAAATCCAGTGGCTTCAATCGCCAGATCAAAACGCACATCCCCGACCGCATCGTCCAGATCCGTAGCGCTTGTGTCGACGTATCGGGCCCCACACGCAGTCACAACAGCCGCTTTGGGCGATCCGGCGGGTCTCCGGTCCGCCACCCAGACCTCCAGTCCCCGACTGCGAAAGAGCATGGCTGCCAAAAGACCGATGGGACCCGCACCAGTCACCAGCGCTCGGATCGGGGCAGTGGCACCTGTGTCACGCAACCGTAGCGCCTCCTCGACCGCCTTGGTCACAACGCTGAGCGGTTCCACCAGCACAGCCACAGGCTGAAGGGAGGTCGGAACCGGTACGAGAAACGCCACATCCTCCACCAGAGACTCACGCATGAAGCCATCCAGTCCCTTGATACCCCGCTCCAGGTAGTTCCCGGTTACACAAAGATCCCATCGCCCCCGACTGCACGGTGCGCAGCGCTCGGGGCAGGGACGCCGAACGATGCCCACCGCCAATTGTCCCGTATTCCAGCCAGAGACGCCCGGGCCCAATGCATCCACCATCAAAAGCGATTCGTGTCCGATCACCAACCGCTTCGATCCAAGTGGTGGCTGCCCGTACCCCCCTGAGGTGATCTCGACATCGGTTCCACACACCCCGACCGCAAGGGTCTTGACGCGAACCTGCCCACGCCCAGGTGCACCCACGGGTACCTGACACAACTCCGAACTGTCCCGCTCGCCCGGCGTGACCGTCACCGCCATGCAGTCCGCTCCCACCGGCATCGCCCCCTTTCATCGACGGAAGGCTACCCCTCCCACCCCGATAGCATAGCCCAATCCTCACCCCCGCAAATACTCGATGAGGTCGGTTCCCGCCGGGGAGTATCCCAGCCAGCGGAGGAGTATTACAATCTGGCCACGGTAGGCGGCCGAGTGGTGCGAGACATGCAGCAGGATCTCGCCGGTGCTATTTTGGTGCGGTGTCCCAGCCGTGGTGTGATAATCGATTTGCTCCAAGGGTTCCCGGAGAGCCACGACCCGATACCAACCCGCCCAAACCTCGGGCCAAAGCGTCTCGGCATCGGTGAAACGGCGGAGACCACGCACGGGCCCCACCGCCCTGGGGCTCTGCCCGGATAGACGGCATAGCCACGTCCATTCGGTGCCGATAAGATGCGCTACAGTGCCGCCGAGCGAGCCATGTCCTGCTGGGGCTGGTTCATCCCAGTGCTCTGGTAGCACAAGACGCAAACGGTCGAGAACACGGCGGTCTGCCCATGCGAGATAGTCGACCAATACCCGCGCAGTGGCTCGATCCATGGATGCTGTTCCTCCTTGCAGCCAGCGTGTTCGAGCATTGCGACCGAGCACCTGCATTGACACGGGCCTGCATCGAAGACCACAATAACCGGTGGATTTTGCACGCTCCGTGGGGAGGCGAATCGCACCATGATTTTTCGTTTATGGAATAGCATCCTCGGCCTCTGGATCCAAATCGGCGAAAAGTTTCTCCCACCAACGGTTCACCCAATGCTTGTACACTTCCCTATTGCCTGCCTGTACCTCGCATTCGGTTGCGAAGTGCTGGCCTTGGTCGTACGCACCCCAGATCGCTTTTTTGATCGAGTCGGGTTTTGGCTGCTGATCATCGCTCTCTGTGCCGGAGTTGTAACGGCGGCCGCTGGCGTCATTTCCGAGCAGTATGTGCACTGGACCCCAACAACGGCCGCGTTACTTTCGATCCATCAGCGCGACGCCATCTATGTGGGCTTACTGATCGTGCTCTCGATTACCGCTCGCTGTGTCGCGCGGTATAGTGGCAGGCGTTCAAGCGGTGGTCGGTCCTGGTCACTGGCCGGAACAGGGCATGGTCGTGCCACCATTGTATCAGCCATTCTGGTGCTCGGGGCCGTCATCATGATCACAGTCGCGGCGCGGGTGGGTGGAGATATGGTCTATCACTATGGGGTCGGCGTCCATGGGGTTTCATTCCAGTTGCCCTCTCAGTGAGGAGCGCAGGCGAATCAACGCGCACAGCGTCAAACGACACCAACCGACAGCGGACCAGGCCGGGCCCCGGCGTAGCGGTGCCCTTCGCGTACCCGAGATCACAGGGCTGTTCTGGGTGATCAAGGCCTTGTCCACCGCAATGGGCGAGGCCACCTCAGACTTCTCCGTCCACACCATCAATCCGGTCGTCGCCGTTCTGTTGGGATTCACAGCCTTCGCCGCCGCCCTGGTCCTGCAGTTCACCCGACGTCGCTACGTCGCCTGGGGCTATTGGCTCGCGGTCGCCATGGTGGGGGTGTTCGGCACCATGGCGGCCGACGTGCTGCATGTGCGCTTTGGCATCCCCTACTACCTATCCTCCGCTTTCTATGCCGTGATCCTCGCAGCCGTGTTTGTCATCTGGTCCCGCACCGAGCACACCCTCTCCATCCACACGATCGATACACCACGTCGCGAAGCCTTTTACTGGGCAGCGGTCGTCTTCACCTTCGCCATGGGCACAGCCGTCGGCGACTTCACCGCAACAACCCTCCACCTCGGGTATCTCACCTCCCTGTTCCTCTTTGCCGGCATGATGGCCGTTCCAGCAATTGGCTACTGGTGCCTGCACTGGAACGAGGTCTTATCCTTCTGGTTCGCGTACGTCGTGACTAGACCGCTCGGAGCATCCTTTGCCGACTGGGTGGCCAAGCCCAAGAGCATGAGCGGCCTGGGATGGGGGGATGGGCACCTGAGCCTGGCCCTCACGCTCATCATCGCGGCCCTCGTGACCTATCTCTCCATTGCCAAACGCGACGTGCAGCGTGGTGGATGGGACCCTGTAGCACGGATGCCCCGCGCATGAAGACACAAGTACGACCCTTTGAAGTACTTTGTTGCACCGATTCCCGCACGAAAAGCATTCCCCGCCACCACTCTGCGTGGCATACTCGGGTGGGTTAGAGCGACGAGGGTATCTGCCGGGAGGGAATGGCCTTGCAGACGGTCCAGGAACCCGAAACCGTTACCGACGCCCAGGTTGCCTTCTATCGCGCGAATGGTTTCGTTGAGGTGGACAACGCCCTGACCCCCTTGGAACTCGTGGCAATGCAGGAGGAAATTGATCGCATCTACAGGGTTGATAACGGTGGCTTGCACACAGCCGAGCATGGATCCCCCTACCGCAAGGTGCTGGACCAACGCGTGAACATCTGGCGCGACAACCCGGTAGTGCAGGCTTTTGTGATGCTGCCCCGCTTCGCGGAGATGGCTCGCCGCCTCGCCGGCGTTCCCGCCGTGCGCCTCTGGCACGATCAGGCCTTGGTAAAGCAGCCGGGCGACAGCAAACCGACGCCATGGCATCAGGACCTCCCGTATTGGCCGATGAACGAGCCTGGTGCCCTGTCCCTCTGGATGGCGCTGGACGACGTGGATGAGCGCAACGGGGCGATGTCATTCATTCCTGGCTCTCAGCGCGTGGGGGCCCTGCCAGGCATCAATCTCGTGGACCCGCAGGACATCTTCGCCATGGTCCCCAAGGGAGAGTTGACTGGAACCAAGCCCGTCACGGCGCGAATGCGGGCTGGATCCTGCACCTTCCACAACGGGTTGTGCTTCCATTACGCGGGCGCCAACCAAACCGATCGGCCGCGCCGTGCGATGGTGATCATCTACATGCCGGATGGGACGACGTTTAATGGGCGTCCACACGTCGTGACCGAGGGAATGGGCCTCCAACCAGGAGCTCCCCTCGAGGGTGAGTTGTTTCCGCTGCTCACCTAAGCCGAGCCGCAAATGCGCCGAGCAACACGAAGGATGTATCCTACGGTTCGCCCCCAATGCTATGCGAGCTTCGTGGGGAGATCCGAATGATGAAGAGGTGAGACGGCAATCGTTCGCGGGTCACTCGACCCATGAAACGATTCGCTTATGCCACAGCAGCAAACGTGGTCCCTGAAGCAGTTCCTGATCGGCCGTCCCTTGAAGAATCGAGAACTGCGGAGCGAGCGCCTCCGAGTCCTGGCTGGACTCTCCATTCTCGCCCCAGACGCACTGTCGTCCGTGGCATACGGTACCGAAGAAATTCTAACTGTCCTTATCGGGATTTCTGCCGCCGCCCTGTGGTTTTCCATCCCCATTGCCCTCGTCATCGTGCTGCTCTTGACGGTGCTCGTGATCTCCTACCGCCAGGTCATCGCCGCCTACCCCCAAGGGGGTGGCGCCTACATGGTGGGACGCGACAGCCTCGGCCAACTGCCGGCACTGGTCGCGGGTGCATCACTGCTCGTCGACTACACCCTCACCATTGCCGTCAGCGTCACCGCAGGGGCAGACGCGCTCATCTCTGCCTTTCCAGTGCTAGCCCACGTCCGTGTGCCCATGGACGTCTTCATGATCCTCATCATGTGCATCGTGAACCTGCGCGGCGTGCGCGAGTCGGCCTCCGTCTTCTCGGGACCGACCTACCTCTTCGTCTTTCTGGTGCTCCTGATGGTGGGGGTCGGACTCTTTCACAGTGGCGGCCACGACCTCGTCCAGCGCCACGTACTGGCCGTCCGCAGCCTGAACGGTATTTCCCTGTTTCTCTTGCTGCGGGGTGCATCCCAAAATTGTGGTGCTAGGCAGCATCCGTTTTTCCCCATTTCCGCCCACCCAGCTTAACGTTGGTTGGTCGAGCGAGCTGGGGTCGGGTGGCC
>JAJYVN010000100.1 GCA_021791995.1 Bacillota bacterium | reverse complement strand
GTCAGCCGGGCCAACTTGAACGGCTTGTGGAAGCACTACCTCGACGCCGTGAGAACCATCCGTCCGCGAGCCTTCGTCATCGAGAACGTGCCGGAGTTCCAGCGATCCAGCCAATTCATAGATCTGCTTGGACTCCTCGAATCCGACACCACCTTGCGGGCGTACACTGCCGCATACGGCGTGTTGGACGCTGCCGACTACGGGGTGCCTCAGCATCGCCGTCGGGGAATACTAGTAGCGGTGCGGGATCACCTCGCTGCATTGCCATGGCCTCCGCCGCCGACTCACGGACCGCAGTCGCCAGGCCAGATACCGTATGTGACGGTCCGAGATGCCATCGGGGACCTACCGTCCCGCACCCGCGGTACTGAACCGGAGATCGTCGGGGACGCCCAGCACCTCCACTTCGGCCGACGACCACTGCCGACTTCCTTGGAACGGTATCGGGCTATACCTCCCGGTGGAAATCGCTTTGATCTTATGAGAAACCGGCCGGACATTACGCCAGCGTGCTGGGCGAACAAGCCAACGGGTACCACCGATGTGATGGGCCGCCTGTGGTGGGATCGTCCGTCGGGCACGATTCGCACCGAGTTTTTCAAGCCGGAGAAGGGCAGGTACCTACATCCGACTGCTAATCGCCCGATCTCCCACCGTGAAGCAGCCCGTCTTCAGACCTTTCCGGACTGGTTCATCTTCGAGGGCACCAAGACCGAGATCGCCCGCCAGATCGGAAACGCCGTGCCGCCGCTACTCGGCGCGGCGATAGCGAGATACGTGCATCGCCACGCCTTTAGTCCATCCAGGAGCGGAGAAGGGTCTCGCTCGACGGCGGGGTGATAGGGAGTGGGTACGTTGGGCGGCGGTGGGGAATTGGAGTGCTCCCAAGGATGTGATCTCGTTGGGAGCACTGGATGGGTCCTGGCGGGTGCGGGCAGCAGCCGCATCTAGTCCAGCGCTTACTGCTGAGCTGGCAGCAAAGTTGAGCGAGTCGGAGGTGATGGCGATCCAGGAGGCTTTGGCGGGGAACCCGGTCGTGCCGGAGAGGATCAGGGTGGTGGCGAGGCTGAACGCGTCGGGCAGTCGGTGAGTGGTCTGAGTGCTTCGGGGGTGGTCTTGGTATGGGCGCAGAGACGATGACCGTGGAGAGGTTTAATGGGTTGGAACCTGCGGAGCAGACGCGGGTCCTGCTGCAGAGTTCCTGTCCTAGGAGCGTGATCAGGGCGGGAGCACGGGACAGGTCCTCGTGGGTGCGGTGGGCGGCGTTGGAGAACCCAAATGCACCGGTGGACGTGATTCGGGCCGGTGCGAGGGACGAAAACCCGAACGTGCGGAGGGCGGCGGTGGGAAATCCGAGCGCGCCTAAAGACGTGATCAGGGCGGGGGTGGTGGATGAGGACTTACTTGTGCGGATGGCGGCGGCGGACAATCCGCGTGCGCCCGAGGCCGCTATCAGGGCGGGGGCGGAGGATGAGGACCCGGACGTGCGGCTGGTGGCAGTGGGGCATCCGAGTGCGCCCGAGGACGTGATCAGGGCGGGGGTGAAGGATAAGCATCCGGAGGTGCGAAGAGCGGCGGTGGGGCATCCGAGTGCGCCCGAGGACGTGATCAGGGCGGGGGTGAAGGATAAGGATGAGTGGGAGGTGCGGGAGGCGGCGGTGGGGAATCCGGGTGCGCCAGAAGACGTGATCCGGGCAGGGGTGGGGGATGAGAACGAGTGGGTACAGGTGGCGACAGCTGCCAGCCCAGGGCTTACTGTCGAGTTGGCTGAGATATTGAGCAGGTCGCAGGTGGCAGCGATCCAGAAGGCCTTGGCGGAGAATTCGGTGGTACCGGAGCGGATACGGGTGGTGGCGAGGATGAGGACGGAGGGCGGTTTGTGAGCAGAATGCCACCGTTTTCAGTTGCGGGCTCTGCGGCGTGCTTCAAGATGCCGATAGCAGGTTGTTAATGCTCTTCGAGCAAGGAGGAGACGGGGATGGGTTCACTGGATGATGTGGGGATAGACTCACGCCCGGTTGTGCCGTTGGCAAAGGCTCGTGTCGGAGATACCGTTCGAGCGAAGTTTCGGAAGACCGCCACGTCGGCAACGAGCGGGGTGGGACATCTCGGGGTAGTTACGACGGTACGTCACCCGCGTTCTCATTCAGCGAAGACCTATGTCGAGGCACGGCTGTTTTGCCGTCCGACCGAGAGCGCCCGGATCGCAGCTACGGACGTTGACGACGGATCCTTATGCGCGAAATGTGCCGAGGTGCTGTCCCCGCGCCAAAGAGCGCCCAAGGTCCGGATCATCGAGGAGGGTACTGCAACGGCTGACGATCGTTCTATCGTGCGGCTCTTGGAGTGGGTGCACGGGGTGGCGAAGGACGGTTTCGTGGCTGTCGAGGACGTTGCAGTGTTGGAGGACGCCACTAACAGTGTCGTGTCCGTGGAGGATGGGGGAACGGCGCGACGTCTGGTGGACTGCCTAGTGGTGGCACAAGACCAGGCCGCTATCGAGTACATGGTCCGCTGCGACGCTGTGATCCTGGGGAACGTCACGGTGCGTTCGGTTTGGGAATCACGCCTTATCGTCGGGCCGGATGTTACGATCATGGAGACTGACGAGGCAAGCCTCATCTATGTCTACGCTAGCGACGACGACACCGTTGATGCGCTGGAGTTTGCCGAGCGAGGACCGCAGTCGGATCCGGCATCTGTGCTGCTGGAGGCATGGGAGAGCGGTGCCGGACCGCTGCGAAGGCAGATAGCCGACCTCGTGTACGTTGCGGAGGTGCTCGTATAGTGCCGGAGTACGAGGATAGCGTGCACACTGGTGACGATAGAGCGCTTGGCGGCGTCACCCTTCATGTGAGTAGGCGGATCTTGCGAGCATGCGGTGTCGTGTCGGTCGTTTTGATCGTCACAGGTGCCGCTTTCGCTGCGGGGCGCCTGACTTCGGTGTCAGGTCGTCGTGGGGGCGCTCCCACTCCAGCGCCTACAGCCACCGTGGTTACGGTATACGAACCCATTGGTCCGTCGGGAGTGGTAGCGGGTGTTACCGTTACCTCAATCGTCTCGGGGTGGTGTTGGGAGACTTCCGTTGCCGCTTCGAGTCGGGCGGACGCGTGGCGCTGTTCTGCCGGAAACCTACTTTGGGATCCATGCTTTTCTAGTGAGCATGCCGCCATGGTGGTAGCGTGTCCGCACAACTACGATCCGGAGAGGGTCACGCTCATCGATCTCACCAGATCGCTACCAGCTCCAGTTGTTAGCGGATTGCCGTTGACGCCGTGGATGTTTTGCTTGCCAGGCGGTGCGTGCTGTGAAGTCAACAGTTCCATGGTTGGACCTTCTCTTGACGGACTGCGGAACAGTGGTGAGTGCAGCACCATGGGTGGATCTAGCTTTCTTTGGTACGGAAGTGTGCACCAGAACACCAATCCGTGGACGGTAATGATTGGCGAGCCGAACTCTCGTAAGCTCGTCTCGGAACGGGTGTCTGCCGCCTGGGAGTGAGCCTTCTCGGTTGACGCATGAACCAGCCTTACCAGGCCCAGCAGCGGTACTGTGAACAGACAGTGTTCGGAGAGGGTGGGGTGCCGGCGCATTATGGAATACTCGCAACAGGGTCGCTCTAGCTCGGGGACGGGAACGCAATGGCGTGCTGTCATGGCGGAACGAGCCGCACGAGCTGTCGAGGCGGACAAGCTCGCCGCTGCACTTGATCCGAATCAAGCGCAAAAGGATCTCAGAACCACGGAGGTGGCAAAAGTCCTTGGGGTCTCGACCGGCTCTGTGCGATCTGCGATTGAGCGCGGGGACCTGTCTGGACACCAAGTGAGCGGCAGTATGGGATACGGCCCGCAGAACTTCTGGAGGGTGCCGGCAAGGGAGATCGCTGCGCTCGTCAGAGCAACGGAGGCTCCAGCATGGCTAGTGCGAGCGCGCAAGGCGTGGGAGGCGTCGACGGCGCGTCAACGTCTGGAGGAGAAGGCCGCACAGCAAAGCGGCGGGACAGGCCAGAAGGAACGTCCTGTCGTGGAACGCGTAGCGGTTAAGGAACGTCGGGCCGTCGAAATGGTCGAGGCCCGAGAGGCCGTGCGGCCGGGGGTGCCGGTGCGTAGGACTGAGCCCGCCACGGTGGTGTTTCACGCCGGACCGACCAATTCGGGCAAGACCCACGACGCTCTCGATGCCTTGGTAGATGCAGGAGCGGGCGTCTACGCCGCGCCGCTTCGGATGTTGGCGGGGGAGGCATTCGAGCGTCTGAGCGCCCGCCTCGACGAGGGCCGGGTCGGGCTCGTAACGGGAGAGGAGCGTATCAACGCCTGTGCTCCGATCATCTGCTGCACGGCCGAGATGGCTCCGATGCATGGTGAGCTGCTAGTGCTCGACGAGGTCCACTGGGCCAGCGATCCAGAGCGCGGTTGGGCGTGGACCCGTCTCCTGCTCGGAGCGGAGTATCAGCATATTCACATTGTCGGAGCGTTCGATGCTCTGCCTATTGTGCGGGCAGCTTTTCCAACGGTGGATGTGGTACAGCACGAACGTCTGTGTCCGCTCGAGATCCTCTCAAAACCGTTGCAGCTTTCGGAAGTGCCGGACCGGGCAGCAGTGGTGGCGTTCTCGCGCAAGGCTGTGTATCACGTTGCCGGGATGCTCGAGGCCGCCGGACGTCATCCCGTCGTGCTGTACGGGGCGATGCCTCCGGGCGCCAGGAGATCAGAGATTGCCAGCTTCATTGCAGGCGAGGCCGATGTAGTGGTGGCAACTGACGTGATCGGACACGGCGTCAATCTGCCGGTTTCGGTGGTGCTGTTTGCCGAGACGGCCAAGTACGACGGCGAAGTACGTCGGAACCTTTGGGCATGGGAGGTCGCTCAGATCGCAGGGCGTGCTGGGCGGTTCGGCTACGAGAGTTCTGGCAAGGCGGGAGCGCTTGTTGGCATCGCAGGACTGTCGGCCTCACCAAAAATTGTTGCCAAAGCGTCCACGCCGCTTGCAGACGTGGGTGGCGGTCTGCGCGGGTACAGGCGCGTAGAGAAGGGACGGCTCGCTCCGGTCCTTGATGACTTGGGCGCTACCGAGGCCGATCAACTTCCTGCTCGGCTGTTGGCCTGGTCGGACGCTGCGGTTGCCGTGGCGAACGACGTTGGGTGGATCCAGCCGGCTTCGGTAGCAGACCTAGTGGGGCGTTTGGCAGTGGTGGAACGGGCAGTCGGTTTACGTGCTGTCGATCTCGGGACGGCCTGGCACCTTGCTCGTAGTCCTCTCGATCCGGAAAATGTGGTTGATGCTGCCGTGCTTGCTCGTTTCGCCCATGCAATTGTCGGCGATGCCTCGCTACAACCGTTGATCACTAGTGAGCCTTCCGGTTCGATCGAGGAGCTCGAAGTGGCGGGACGTCAAGCCGCCGCACTTCGCTGGTTCAGTCTGGCGTTCCCTGGCGTGGGGAGCATTACCCATAACGAGGTTGTGGCGTATGAGGCAGCGGTAGCTAAGGCTATTATCGCCAGGCTTCGTCAGGCCGTAACGGATGGTGTTGCCCATTGCAGTACATGTGGTCGGATATGTGCTCCGTGGTCGCACTGGTGTGATACCTGTTACCAGCAGCGTCGTTATCACCAAAGCAGGTGGCAGTATGACGAAGACTACGCTAGCCGCGTTTGAACGAGTGGCGACCGCAATCCCCGTCCGTAAGGGCGGGGTCAAGGTCGCCAGTTGTGTGGCGGCCTCCCCTGACGGTTGGGTGACTGCTGGGTCTCGATATATCGCCTGATGATATCCAGCGGCGCGCCGCCTGCCGAGACTACGCAGTAGGAGGGTGACCAGAAGTGCTCCCCCCACAATGCCCGCGTTACCTCTGGCCAACGGCGTTCTCGCACCCGTAGGGAGGAAATGGTCTTCAATGACATCACCAGTTTCGACAGGGCAACCTTGGGTGGGTACGTCACGAGGAGGTGAGCGTGGTCCTGGTCGGTCTCGTAGGCATCGAGAGTCGCACCATAGCGTTCACACACTTCAGCAATGGCTTCACCGAGCAGCCCCGTCACTCGTGGCGTCATCACCTTCCTGCGGTACTTGGGTACAAGGACGATGTGGGCGTGGAGGTTGTAGACCACATGCCTGCCGGTGCGGAAGTCAGCAGTTCTCATACCATAAATGGTACATCAATACCACTGACTTTCGTGGTATGATAGCCTTGATGGACACCATGAGGACGGCAATCGTTCCTGTCACCTTGTCTGGTAGCAATTACCGCAGGGCACACGACGCCGCCCACCACTCGGCCATTCTCTGGAACCAGGCCGTGGATTGGCTCCACTGCGAGTGGAACAGCGGGAGGTCGCCGGGCAAGTACGACATCCAGTCCTTCCTCACCTCCATCGCCCCACAAGATCGCCCACTCCATGCCCACACCACTGAGATCATTGCTCACGACCTCCACGAAGCGGTGATGACTTATCGGACCAATCGCAAGAACGGTATGCAGGGACGTGCCCCATGGCGTAAGAAGAACTACCGCCCGCTGTCGTTCTCGAAAGGGTACGGCTGGAGGGTCACCAACGACAGGCTCAATCTCTCCTTTGGCCGAGGAAGACTAGGGCTCTCGCTCCCCCTCCCCGTGGTCATCGACTCGGCAACTGACGCAGAGGTGCCAACTGCGATGTGGGGAGAGATCCAGCTTTGTTGGGACACCGACGCGAGGAGGTGGTCGCTGCACATTCCCTATGCCACTGAGCGACCGGAGTCCTGCGGTGACGTGGTGACGTCCGTTGACGAGGGGATCATCAATCCGATGGCGCTCGCCACCTGGGCGAACGAACACACGATCGACGTAACCATCATCAACGGCAGGGAAGGCAGGGCCATCAAACGGCTGCGGAACAAGTCGGTCGGCTCCATCCAAGGCAAGCTCTCCAGGACGAAGAATGGCTCCCGGCGTCACCGCAGGCTGGTGGCTGCGAAGAAGAAGATGAAGGCCAAGGCCAACTACAGGCTCAGAGACTTCGACCACCAGGTCGCTCGCAAGGCGGCCAACCATGTCATTGCCCACAACAGCGGTCGCCTCGTCTACGGAGATGTGCGTGGGATCGAACGAAAGACCAGGCAACGCCGCTCAGCCGGTCGCCACCAACGCCAGCAACTTTCACAGTGGTCGAGAGGCCGTCAGGAGCAGTACCTGAACGAAAGCACGGGGATGGAAGGAGAACACCTGGACGAATCCGCATCGACGAAGACCTGCCCAGCGTGTGGAGCACGCAACCGACCGTCCGGTCGGGACTACCGGTGTACGAACTCAGACTGCGGGTTCACTTGTCACCGAGATGCCGTAGGAGCGATCAACATCCTCCAGAAGGCAATCCACGGGACTTATGTCCCAATAGGACCGGATGTCAAGATCCGTGTCACGTATCTCCGGGCTGTCAAACGCTGGTCAGAAGGCCAGAGAGAGGCACACCGCAAGGTGCAGTGCCGAAAGGCGAGAGCCCTGAGTAGCGCCCAGAACCGGGCCTCGTCGAGAGAGATCTCGGCGTGCGAGCAAAGGCAAGCCCAATCATCCGCCGGCCCCTCGGGGCCAGACCAGTTGGTCGCGGTGGCGTGAAGACGGTGATGTCAAGCAACTCCAACCGCGCGGATGTGGACAGAAGCCCCGTCCGTAAGGGCGGGGAGGTTCACGCGGATCGGGGCGGGGATGCAAGCACCAGATGGATAGTGAGTGGGGGGAGCGCACCAGAAAGTTGGTTGGTATGCGTATCGCTATGTTGTCCGTGCAGCCATTTATAGAGCTGGAGCTTCACCAACAGTTGCTAGTGCTGGAGAGCAGTTCTTGTTCGGAAGATGTGATCAGGACGGGGGCCGAGGACGAGGCCTCGTGGGTACAGGCGGTGGCTGCTGCCAGTCCAAGAATTACCGTCGAGCTGGCTGAGCAACTGAGCAAGTCGAAGGTGGTGAAGGTCCAGGAGGCTTTGGCGGGAAATCCGGCGGTGCCGGAGAGGATACGGGTGGTGGTGAGGATGAGGGCGGAGGGCGGTTTGTGAGCGGGCGGAGCGGGACGGGGGGTGGTCTTGGTATGGGCGCAGAGATGATGACTGTCAAGAGGTTCAACGGGCTGGAGCGGGACGAGATGTTGTTGTCCATGTCGCACACCTCTTGCCCGGAGGACGTGATCCGGGCTGGGGTGGGGGATAAGAGTGCCGACGTGCGGGTGGCTGCGGTGAGGCATCCGAGCGCTCCCGAGGATGTGATTAGGGCGGGAGCGAGAGATAAGGCTGTAACGGTGCGGTGGGTGGCGGTGGGGAATCCGAGTGCACCGGAGGATGTGATCAGGGCTGGGGCGGGAGACGAGCATCCGTGGGTGCGAGAGGCGGCGGTGGGGAATCCGCGGGCGCCCGAGGATGTGATCCGGGATGGAGTGGTGGACGAGCATTGGCAGGTGCGGAGGGTGGCGGTTGGGAATCCGAATGCGCCTGAGGATGTGATCAGGGCGGGGGTGAGAGATAAGGCTGTAACGGTGCGGGTTGGGGCGGCTGAGCATCCGAGTGCGCCGGAGGATGTGATCAGGGCTGGGGTGGTGGATAGGTCTTCACTAGTACGGGAGGCGGCAGCGAAAAGCCCGTTTCTTACTGCTGAGCTGGCGGAGAAACTGAGCAAGTCGAAGGTGACAGAGATCCAGAAGGCACTAGCTGCGAACCCGGTGGTTCCGGAGCGGATCAGGGTGGTGGCGAGGATGAGGGCGCCAGACAGGCGGTGAGTGGTCTGAGTGTGTCGGGGGTGGCATTGGTATGGACGCAGAGATGATGACCGTCGAGAGGTTTGTGGGGCTAGAACTGAGCGAGAAGCTGTTGGTCATGGCGAACACCTCTTGTCCAGAGGACGTGATCCGGGCTGGGGGCAAGGACGGGTCTTGGCGGGTGCGGCATATGGCGTTGAGGAATCCGAGCGCGCCAGAGGATGTGATCAGGGCCGGGGTGAAGGCTTGGAGTCTATGGGAGCGGAGGGTGGCGGTGGGGAATCCGAGTGCGCCCGAAGACGTGATTCGGGAGGGGGCGCGGGATCCATACTGGGAGGTGCTGGAGACGGCGGTGGGGAATCCGGGTGCCCCCGAGGACGTGATCAGGGCGGGTGCGAAGCATAAAAACGCTAAGGTGCGGAAGGCGGCGGTGGGGAATCCGGGTGCCCCCGAGGACGTGATTAGGGCGGGAGCAAAAAGTCGGAAGATCCAAATGCGGGTAAAGATCGCCAGACAGCCCCGATTGCCCGAGGATGTGGCAGAGCAGTTGAGCAAGTCGAAGATAGTGGAGATCCAGGAGGCTCTGGCGGAGAATCCGGTTGTGCCCGAGCACATACGGGTGGTTGCGAGGATGAAGGTAGAGGCTGGACGTAGGTAGGAGTGGGCGATCGGGACTAGATAGGTGGTTGGTATGGACGCGAAAAAGTTCGAGGGCTTGAGCGCTCTGGAGAGGCGGCGGGTTTTGAAAGATCCGCAGTGTTCTGTCGAGATCATTCGAGCTGGGGCGAAGGATGAAAGTGTCAACGTGCGAGAGGCGGCGGTGGAGAATCCGAATGCTCCAGAGGACGTGATCCGGGATGGGGGGAGGGATCAGCGTCCAGCCGTGCGAATGGTGGCGGTGGGGAATCC
>JAJYVN010000099.1 GCA_021791995.1 Bacillota bacterium | reverse complement strand
AGTCGTACCTGTCGTCGTGTAGAGCGCGACAGTCGCCGTATCATTCGCCCCCGACTTTCGCACCATCAGCCCCGCCATGCCGTTGCCGCCGTCACCGGAAGCCGTACCCTGGGACACCACCCGCGCACTGAACGTGCCATTCCCGTCGTGCTCACCGAAGTAAAAGTTGAAGTTGTCGGATGTCCCGCCGAGACCGGTTCCGCTCCCCACCAATGTAAGAGCACCGTTCGACATCGAGAACATCGAACTCGGCGAACTCGCGGTCGAGGAGTTCACGGAAGTCGTTCCGGAGCCCGTATACGCCCCAGGAACCTTGATCGTCTTCTGGGCAAGGTTCCCGGAACTCCCACTGCCGCACGCCGTAAGGGCTGCCGACCCAGCCGTAAGAACCGCCGCCCCTGCCATCACCCGCAATACCCCTCGTCGCGTGGATGCACCATTCACAACGGAGAACATGCTGAACGCGTCTGCCATATGCCTCCCCAACCCCTTTCTCCTCTCCGGGTCCGGGTCTCGAAACGGGGGGCAAAGAACATGTATAATGCCGACCCCGATCAGATCATCCCTCCGGTGCCCACCTGGCCATCCAATCGCCCTCCTCACGGAACCGTCGGCCCCTTGGAGGAGTTCATCCGATTGCTCGCTCGCATTCTTGGATTGGACGCCGTTCTTCGTATTCCTGCAGCGTATCGATTGGTAGAAAACTTTTTTGCGCTCGACGCGCGGGTGTTCTAAGTGCCCCTCCGAGCCCGTACCCTGGTCGGCAGAAGTCCCTAGCGTCCACTTGGATGGGTCGAGGGGGCGATCGACGTGACATGGCCCCGGTCGTTCGGAACGGCGGCCGCCGTTCTGGCATTGCTACTAGCGGCGAGCTGGATTCCGAACCGCGTCGCGCACGGGCATGCACAGAAGAGCTCTCCCGCGGATCTCTCCCGCCCAGCCCTTTTCCCACCGACCGAGGCATCAGCCATTGCGCAATCCGGTGTTGCCGCCACACGGGACATGTTCTTCGCCCTCGCCGAAGCCATCGCCGCAGCCCCAGAGCCGCCGGGATCCAGCCGGTCGGTACCCGAGGGCATCGCGGGTGCATCCTTCGTACGCGCATACAGCTACCTTGACACCTCGTGGCGCTCCCGACTGCCCTTTGCGCCATTCGTCGCCGCGTGGACTGGGGTTCAAGCGTTGGATCTGCTGGCGGTCATTCCATCCGGAACGGCCCACGGTAACCCAACCTCCCAACGGACGTTCGTTGAAATCCGTGCTTTTGAAGTCGTCGGAGGCCGCCCCGTCGTTACCTATGCGTATGGCACGTATACCGCCGTCCGCACCAATCGAGGATACTACCTCATAAGCGGCAACCTTTCGCCCGAACCGCACCTCGCCACCGTGTCGCCATCGCCCGAGGCAGTTGCCACCAGCGCCATTGCCGCCATGCATCCAGGTGTGGCTATACGAACCAGCCCGGCACAGCCCGGGCCGTCCGTGCACACCAGCACGGTCACCGTCGCGGCCGGCACAAAGCTCACATTTGTCGTACATCTCTACCAATTGGTGAATGGGCAGTGGGTGGTGACACAGATCCAGCCCTGAGCGCACAGGGTGGGAGAGCCCACCCTGTGCGCTGTCTCTCCCACCTCTTCCACGTATTCCGACCGCACCAACTAGTACGCTGACGACGAGCTGCTCGACGACTTGGAGCCGCTCGCCGAACTGGAACTACTCGCACTGGACGACGATGCACTCGAACCGGATGTACTGGCTGATCCCGAGGACGAGGACGACGACGAGGTCATTGCCGCCTGGATCAAGGAGTTAACCGCCTGGGCCGCAGCCTTCAGCACCGTCGCCGACGAGGTGTTCTTCGCCGCAGCGGCGGACGCCAAGGCCTGGTTGATCAAAGTGAGCGCCTGTTCGTCCTGATACAGGAAAGACCGCCCGGCATACCCCCAGGTCTGTGCCGCATCGATGAAGTAATTAATGCCGAGTTTCGACGCAAAAGGCGCCTCCTGCTCCACCAAGCTCACGTAACTGTCCCAGGAACTGATGAGGCTCGGCGGCCGCAGGGTATACTTCGCCACGAAGTTTGTGTAGTAGGGATCGGCAGCAATGTACTTGAGAAGCGCCCACGCCTGCTCGGGATACTTGGTCGATACATTAATCGCGTGAAAGTCGAGCGCCTCGAACGAGATCTGGTTCACCGGTGAAGGGAAGGCGGGAACCGGGAAGTACGTCCAGTTGAAGTTCTGGGCCCACTGCTGCAGGTTTAACAGAATACCGTTGGACCCTGTGTATTGGAAGACGACGTTTTGGTTGATGCCGCCCCCGTTATACAACCCCGGCCAATTGACGTTATTGTTCCACCAATCCACCGCGCTGATCACCTCGGCAGAGTCGACAGTGCAAACCGTACGGCTGTCATCCATCACATCTCCACCCATGATGTGCAAAGCCCACGCCCGGGTGTCGTTCGCAAAGGTACCAATGTTCGTAAAGTTGTAGTCGGGGTTGATGCCGTAATACTGCGTCCCGTTCAGCGTTGTTGTGGCCTTCTGCCAGAGGGCAAGCGCCTCGGTGTAGTCCCAATCCGGGCTCGGATAGGCAAGGCCCAAGGCGTCGAGCGCCGAAAGGTTGATCGCGACGGTGTCCACGTGCACGTAGCAGGGAAGAAAGTAGACCCCTGTCGTGGTGGACAGGGCACGCATCTGACCAGGTGACCAGAGGCTCGTCGACAGCCCATCCGCCTTCAGATAGGGCTCCAGGTTCAATACCAGGGCATTCGTGCCATTCAGGTAGGCGGGCACCACCCAGTCCTCAAAGACATCAGCACCGGTCCCGGCCGCGATCTGAGCCGCCATGGCCCCTCCACCACCCGGCGCAACAACGGTCACCTGGATATTGGGATTGGCCTGGAGAAACTTCTGCAACCCAGGCTGCACGTATTTCTGCCAATAATTGTTTTGCCCCCACGGCGAGAAGGTGATCTTGACCGGATTGGCGGCCGCCTTTAAGGGCTTACTGCTTTTGCCCGTCACGGAACACCCGGCTAGGGCGCCCACCGCAGTAACGCCCAACACTCCGGCTGCCCCTTTGATGAGCCCTCTGCGACTGAGAGAACCATCGAGATTCAATTTGCTACCCCCTTCTGCAAGCCAATATACACGGTCACATCATGCACGCAATTGTGAATGACGCAGTAATTCGACCTCGTTGGCATATATCCTCTGCCTCCTTTGTTCCGGGCGACTACCACCCTTGGCTCCGCCCCTTAGCCGTTCGGATCGGTGCTTGTCAAAAGCACCTCCCGGATGGAGAGGCCCGGCCACCCGTCAATCCGCAAGTCGGCTCCGCCGTTCTGCGCACCCGTGAAGTCCGCCCCGGACAGCGACCAGAGCACGGTTTTCCACGCAGCGCTGCCGGATGTCGTCACTTCACTTGTTGCCGTGTAGGCCCCATCCTGCGTCCCGGCCGGATTGTTGGAGTCGTATTCGCAGAGAAGCCCGAGCCCCGCTGGTTGATCGTAGTAGCTCACCTGCAGCCAGAGCGTCTTGGGTTGACCCGCCAAGAGGCTACTGCCGGCCGGAACCGATAGATACAGGTACGATGGACCATTCGAGGCATACGGATTCGTTCCGAAGACAATCGCCGACTGGCCGCCGACGGTACCGACCTGGTAGACGCCGTCTGAGTTCTGCACAATCTGGAAGGCCGACACCTGGATCTGCCCGGAAGCGACCGTCAGCTCCGCCTCGGTTGCAGAAGCATCCACAGCCCCTACGGATTGCAGTTGTTCGGCCACAAGTCGCATCAATGTAATCAGATCCACCACGACGATACCCTGCGCGCTCAGCTCTTGCGCCACCCCCTTGTACCAGGATGGCGACTGCAGCACCGCACGCGCGAGCCCGAATTGCGGGCTGGTAACGTTGGTGAACATCGACTCCACCGAGGAGACCGCCCCCGATAGAGTTGACCCCAAATCGGTGGTGAGGGTGAGCACGGGCATCCCTTTGACAAGCGTCATATTGGGCACCTTTTGCCCCGCAATGCCGACCGGTGAAAAGCCCGCGTACGCGTCTAGGCAGTCGGTATTGAGCGCGGGCGAATTGCCGTCGATGATGAAGCCCGTCACACCGATGTCCCACTGTTGATAAAAGCGGGCGCAGTGGTTTGCCCACGTCTGGATCCCCGACGGCAGTCCCGAACTCCGGGGCGTTTGGAGGCCCCCAGGGTTAAGGTAGCCCGCACCGCTGTCCCCCGCAACAAAGCTATCCATCGCTGTGCGGGTTGCACGCGTCCATGCCATCATCGGGGCAGCGCGAAGCGAGAGGTTGGGATCAAAGGCCCAGGACAACGGAACCTCGCCCCGCGCCGGATCGGTCCAGAGCGTCGGCAAGGTCTGGTAGAGCCAGGCGGGCGAGTCAAAGTCACCCACATAGAACGCAAAGAAGCGCTTCGGCGCGGCGGTTCCATTCGGCTCGAGCCAGCCCTTAGCCTCAAGCTCCGCCTTGGTCGGCGGCGTCGGCTGCGGGTAGGTCTTGGCAAGCGGGAAGTGCTGCGTAAAGGAGGCGTTGGGTAGCGCGGAGTAGCCGAGGGCGTCCGCCTCCATAAAGGCATTGTACGTCGAAAGGGTCTCTGCATACTCCCACTCCGTCGCGACCGGGCTGTGCGTTCCGCCTGCCTTTCCGTAGTTCGTATACTTGAAAGCCCAGGGCACAAACCCCCCAACATCGATCATCTTCTTGCCGTCCGCCTGCCGATAGGAACTCAAGAGCAAGGCCTGCAGCGTGGCGGCATCCGTCCCGGGCTTCTGCGTCGGGTCGTCCACAGGGGCTTCGTCGTTCCAGGGGTCGAGATCGAAGAAGAAACCCCGGTTGGCCACGTAGTAGTCGTGATTGACCAGGGTGTTGTTCCAAAAGGTACTGGCCGAGGGGTTATTGAGCCAGTATGCGTCAATGTAATAGGCCATGCGGGTGGCGTCGGTCTTGCCCGTATCCAGGTAATGCGTCTTCGCCCAGAGGTAGGCATCGTCCTTGGCACTACCACTGGAGGCAAGGGTGGTTCCGGGGATTGTCCCCTGCCCCGTGAACAGGGGGTTACCGTCTTGCTGCACAAGCCAGGCCCCCACGCCCCACCCCGCCTTCCGCAGCTCCGTGTAGAGCGTGCCGCTGCCGGGCCGATAGGCGACGGGCAGAAGATCCTCCACCCCCGCCACGGTGGCCGCGACGTTCTCGGTCGAGGGCACCGTGGGGTCCCAGACGCAGAGGCCCTTACTGTGATGACCGTAGAGTGAGAGCAGATCCATCAGCCCACTGGCCTGATAGGGCGTCTTCTTGGTGACCGACCACCCCAGGGACTGCATCTTCTCCCACCAGAACTGCTCCAATGTCGTCCCTTGGGGGCCCGGCAACCCTTCGATGTAGAGCGTCGGTTTCTGCCGGTTGACCAAACCCTGCAGAGCGGCCAACATAGCGAGTTCGTCATAGGCCAAATCCAGGCTGGGACCAGGGAACAGGAGCGTCGCGCCATAGGGCATCAGGTAGGTGGCGAGCTCCGGCTCCGAACCACGGGAAGAGGACGGCACAAGCGATCCACAACCGTCCAGGAGGAGCGATGGAGCCAGAACCCCAAAGACGAGTGCACCGGCTCCACCCAAAAAGCGTCTCCGCGACACGGATCTGATCTGCACCATCGGCCGTTGCACTCCTTACGCCCGGTCACTGGGATCCCATCGAGCCGGAACCAGTACCTGCCCGGGCTTCCCCGTCACCCGGCGACCGGTTGCCGCATCCTCGACCGTTACGACCCCATCTCGGGCCGATAGGTGGTAGGTCCTATCCGCGTAACGGATATGGCGCACACCCAGCCAATCCATCGACGATGGAAGATGGGGCTCCGCAATCAGCCCGGCGGGTGTCGCCCGAACCCCCAAGAATCCATACAGAAGCACCAGTGGCACCAAGGCACTCTCCACGAACTCGGCATCCACCCCGATCCCGCCCGCCGTCCCAGCCCCCTGGAGCGACCCCTCATGCGTTTGGTAGTAGCTGCGATAGCCTCCTGCTTCCTGCACCTCCTGGTACCAGCGGAGCACCGCCTCCAACCGTGCGAAGCCCGAATCCGCTCCCTGGTGCCGCAGCCGATTCATCACATCGTAGAACGACGTGTACAGCACGGCTCCGCCATCCTGAACCTGTTGCCCCCAAGGGACGGAACGACCGTTCCACACCCAGGTGTACCAGTCCTCATTGCGTCGCGTCGTCGCCCGCGGTGCCAGACGCCAGTGGTAGATGTCGGCACCCTGTGCCGTATCCCCCGCCACGATCCGACGCCCGTCGAGCCAATCGTAGATACGAGTAGCCTGGTCGGGCGTACCTAACCCATGGTACAGGGCTTCGAGATTGGCGAACACAAAGCCAAAGTCCCACGGCCGTCCGGTCCCATCGATGCAGCCAACGAATCGACCGGCTTCCTCATTCCAGAAGGCACGGTTCGCGATCTGCCGCACCTGGTCCGCCTGCGACCGCAACGTCGTCGACGTCTCCCCCAGCGGGGGCGCGGGAGATCCCCATTCGGGGTGGGCCTCCACGACCTCCTCCACCAGCGCGGCCGCTTCCAATGCGCCCACGTAGTACGCTGTACCATACACATCTCGGTGCCCAAAGGGCAACAGGTCCCAATAGTTGGATCCGATTCCGTGCCCAAGGCCGGTCTGGCCGTCATGCCCCCACCACGGTGTCTCCAAAAGCCCGAGCCTTCGGCCTCCCAGTTCTCCCTGGAGAAACCCCAAGGCCATGCGCATGCGATCCAGGTTACGGACCAGGAAGGCGCGGTCGGTTCCCCAGAGTGCGTGACGCGCCACCGCCAGAACAAAGTGGCTATTGTTCGTGTTGTGACGCGTGTCGTAGAGCGGCTCGACGCGGATCAACTCGACCGCCGCGCCGCGTGGGAGGTAGAAGCGTATACGCAAGCGCGTGATCAATGCCTCTCGGGGGATCACCTTCCAGAGCGGCACAAAGACCGTTATCGTCTCTCGGCCACCCGGGACAGCAAAAGGAAGGGCCCCGCCTCTCTGCTCCCCCGCCTCCCAAAAGCAGACCCCACGCGTCGCGTCCATGCGGCGCAACTCAATCGCCAGAAGCGGCATCTGCTCGGCAGAGACACGGAGCAACGGCGAGGCGACCTCCACCTCTCCACACCGTTCCCCGAGTAACCACCCACCACCATCGCCACCACGCTGCTCCTCCCCACAAACCGCCGTCCAACCACCAACCGATCCGTGCGCAAATACCCACGAACCGTACTGTCCCATGCTTTGGCGATAGTCTGGGAACGGCCAGCCAATGCGGTTACGGTGCGGGAAGGATAGCGGGTACGTGAAGACATAACCGTCCTCGTCCATTTCGATTGTCTCCAGGAAGGCGGCCACATCAGCGTTGTAGTCGCGTCCACCCACCCGATGGCGGCCTGTATCGACCCACTCCGTGCAAAGGGCATTCCATTCCCGCCAATCGCTCTGATTGTTCCCGGTATAGGGAGACGGCCCAGGTGTGGCGAAGAAGTGACGCGCAAACATGTCGTTGGCCAAAGCGATCGGGTGTTCCGCTGAGCTGGCGAAGGTTGGGAAGTCCCCGCGCAACTCGGGATGTCGAAACGGGTATGCTGGCTCCGTCGCAATCCACCTCCTTCAGGCGGAATTCCATACGTCCCCGGCATCTCCCTGCCACCGCCGAATGCACCAAGGTGTCGGCGAACGGCAGGATCCGTCGACCCACCTCGAGAAATCGCTGGTGGTACCCTTGGATCCGCACGAGGGAAGGGGTTTATCACGATGTCCGGCGAGTCCCACCCACGCGTTTCCCGCCGTCGGCTGTTGCAACTCAGTGCAGCGGGACTCGCTTCCGCCGCCGTCCCAACGCTTTTGAGCGCTTGCGGCCCCTTTGCGGGTAACGATCAAGGGCCCAGCACGATCAGCGCCTCTCTGAACACTGGTTGGCTCTTTGGCGGGGTCTACCTTCCCGGTAGCCAGGCGATGGACTACGATGACAGCGGCTATACATCGGTCACCATTCCCCACTGCGTAACGCCGCTCTCCTTCTGGAACTGGAACCCACAGAGCTGGGAGAACATCTACATCTACCGGAGGCACTTCGATGTGCCGCAGCGCATGCGCGGCAAGCGCCTGTTTGTCGAATTCCAGGGGGTCATGGTCGACGCCACCACGACCATCAACGGCCACACCTTTCCGGTCCACCAGGGAGGGTACCTCCCTTTCGCCTGGGAGCTCACCCCATACATCCAGGACCGTGGCAACGTCCTGGCGGTGGAGGTCAACTCCAACTGGCTCTACGTGCCGCCCGAAGGCAATCCCGGTGGCCCACAATCGGTGGATTACCTCCAACCCGGCGGCATTTATCGGGATGTGCGACTGTATGCGGTCCCCCAGACGTTCATCTCCGACGTTTTCGCTTGTCCCGAGAACGTGTTGGAGTCCATTCGCTCCGTGGTGGTGCACTGCACGATCGACTCCACGGAAGCGGTCGCGGGCTCCGTCGTGGTGTCCTCGGAGGTAAGGAGCGTCCAGGGCAACACATTGGTGGGCCGCGCGTATACCACCGCGCAGCTGTCGACGGCAGGAAGCACCACCGTACGGTTTGTCATCCAGCCCCTCCGCGATTTCAAGCTCTGGAGCGTGGATCGCCCAAACCTTTACTACGTCAACACCACACTGCACATCGGCGGGCGGGCGGTGCACACAAACCAGGTGCGGATCGGATTCCGCCAGGCGAACTTCGAGGTCGACGGCTTTTTCCTCAACGGCAAGCGCTTCAAGCTCTTTGGGCTCGACCGCCATCAGATTTTCCCGTTTACTGGAATGGCGATGCCCGCCCGATCGCAGCGGCACGATGCCGAGATGCTGAAATACGAATTGAACTGCAACATGGTGCGCTGCTCCCACTACCCACAGTCACCCCAGTTCCTCGACGCCTGCGACGAGATCGGCCTCATGGTCTGGGAGGAGACGCCGGGCTGGGGCTACGTCGGTGATGCGACCTGGCAAGCGATTTGCGTTCAGAACGTCCATGACATGGTGGTGCGGGACCGCAACCGCCCATCGGTCATCATCTGGGGCACCCGCGTTAATGAGGCACCCAACGTCGTTCCCCTCTGGGCCACCACGCGTCAGCTCTGTTATGAACTCGACGGATCGCGACCCAGCTCTGGGACGATGACGAGCCAATCGCTGAACAATTGGGCCGAGGACGTCTTCGCCTTTGATGATTACAGCCATACGGCCACCACCGCCTACCTCCAACCGCCGATCCCGACCGTGCCCTACCTCGTCACCGAGTCGGTGGGAGCCATCGACCCACCCCACTACTACCTGCACACCGTTTCGCAATATGATCAGCAGCAGCAAGCGATCCTCCACGGCGAGGTGCACAGTCTGGGGGCACAGAACAACGGCTATTCGGGCGTTCTGAGTTGGTGCGCCATCGACTATGACTCCCTCAACGGCGCGATCATGTACCACATGAAGTGGCCGGGGGTAACCGATACCTTCCGCATCGCCAAACCCGGAGCGTCGATGTATATGTCGCAGGTGGACCCGTCCACGCGGGTCGTGATCGAGCCT
>JAJYVN010000098.1 GCA_021791995.1 Bacillota bacterium | reverse complement strand
GGCGCAACAGACCGATGTCCCCCCAGCTGGGGAGAAACCCATCACTTGGTGGCTTCTGACGACCATCGCCATACCCGACCTCGGCACCACACGCCAACTCCTCACCGGGTACACCTTCCGCTGGCGGGTGGAGCGCTTCCACGACACGCGGAAAAGCGGTTGTGGGGTCGAGAAATGGCAGCTAGAAACCGCCGATCGCATCAAAGCTGGCGTTGCCATGTATTCGGTGATTGCTTCCCGCTTGCAGTATCGAACGTATTTGGCCCGAACCGAACCCGGCCTCCCTGCATCCATCGCGCTCTCCCCAACCCGAAGTGGAGGTTCTTGCTCGCAAATGCACCGGATCCCCTCCCACGGCTCCCCCGACCTGCACACCGCTCGGCGGTGGATCGCTTCATTGGGAGGCTCCTTCGGGCGACGTCGTGACGGCGAACCAGGAGTCAAAGTCTTGTGGCGCGGGTTGCGGGCCCTCCAGTTTTGGGTCGAAGGATGGGAACTCGCTCACCTTCGATGAACCCCATCCGCCTGGACCGCTCCCCTATGCAAAACGCCACCCGGCGTACCTACGGAGCCATTCGCTTTGCCAATGTCGGTGCACCACCACGACACAGATGGTCATCACGTGCCCCCCTGCCCGATCACTTCCCGAACGCCGATCACTCATCGATCTGCCCCCATGCTCTCAATAACTAGTTTCCCGGTCACCCCTCCGGTTATGGGTAACGGTAAGTCCTATGTCACCTCCTCGGATAGGCTCTAAGCTGTCCGAAGCCGGTATCCGGGCGCAACAGGCGACGCTTTCCCGAACACTCGTGCTGTGCTAGGCTCATACGAGGGAGCGGAAGGGGGCAACGCTGCTGGAGGCGCCGGACCAAAGGTCATGGGAACGAATCCGCCAGGAGGCCCATCGAGCCATCGCCCAAGCAGAGGATACTGCGGCACTCGAAGACGTGCGGGTGCAGTACCTTGGTCGCAAGGGGGTTATCACGTCGGCCCTGCGTGTCTTGGGCCAGCTCCCGGCCGAAGAGCGGCCCGCACAAGGCGCCCTCGCGAATCAGTTGCGCACCGAGATCGGCCAGGCACTTGAGGAGGCCCGAGGTGCACTCGCCCGTCGCACGCTCGACCGGCGCTTGGTAGAGGAAACCATCGACATCACACTGCCGGGATACCCACCAACGATCGGTCACCCCCACCCCCTCATCATCCTGCGAAACGATATCGAAGATATCTTTGCGGCCATGGGATTTACCATGAGCCTCGGTCCGGAGATCGAAGACGAGTGGCATAACTTTGAGGCGTTGAACATTCCACCAGGTCATCCAGCGCGCGAGATGCAGGACAGCTTCTACATCGACGCCGCACCAACCGGCACCGGCCGGCTCCTGCTCCGTACCCAGATGTCTCCGGTCCAGATCCGCTTCATGCGCGCGCAAGCGGGGCGGCTACCGGTACGCATGGTTGCCCCGGGCCGGGTCTATCGCAGGGACGACGACGCCACCCACTCCCCGATGTTTCACCAATGCGAGGGCCTCCTGGTGGATCACGGGATCAGCTTCGCACATCTCAAGGGGGTTCTCTCCGCTCTGGCGCATCGGCTCTTCGGTCCATCCACCCGCATTCGCTTCCGCCCAAGCTACTTCCCCTTCACGGAACCGTCCGTGGAGGTGGACGTAGGTTGTACCCTGTGCAACGGGCACGGCTGCCGAACGTGCAAGCAGAGTGGCTGGGTCGAAGTTCTTGGGGCCGGCATGGTGCACCCGCGTGTGCTGGAGGCGGGCGGGTACGACCCTGAAGAGGTCTCCGGCTTTGCCTTTGGCCTGGGAATCGACCGTTTGGCCATGCTACGCTATCAGGTAGATGACATTCGGGCGTTTTACGAAGGCGACATGCGATGCAGCGAGCAGTTCTAATCCTCGCCCGGCAAACGCGAAAGGACAACCCACATGCGCGTTCCTTTGTCTTGGCTCCGCACCTTTGTCGATTGGCAGGATGACGTGGCGGAACTCGCCAGCGCCCTGACCGCGCGCGGACTGTCTGTCGAGACGGTGGATTGGCCCGGTCGCGGCTGCGCAGGGATTGTGGCTGCGCGCATCAACGCGATCAGCCCCCACCCAACCCGTTCTAACCTCAGCGTTGTGGAACTCAGCGATGGACATAACCTGGCCAACGTGGTTACGAGCGCAACGGGCATCGCCCCAGGCGACACGGTCCCGTGGGCACGCCCCGGGGGAATTCTTCCGGGCTGGCGGACCGTAAAAGTCCGCTCGTTCGATGGCGTTCCCTCAGCCGGCCTCCTCTGCTCCTGTCTGGACCTCGGTTGTGCGCTAGAGGAATCCGAAACCCTGCTCCCTCTGGATCAACCGGTGGGAACCGATCTCGTGCGAGCTCTTTTTTTGGATGATCCCGTGCTCGAGATTGAATTGACTCCCAACTACGCCACGCACTGCCAGTCGATCTTAGGGGTAGCGCGCGAGGTGGCCGCACTCACCGGGGGTCGGCTGCGGATGCCCGACCGCATGACCACCGGTGAGTGCGCCCTAGACAGCTTTCGTCTGAACGTGGCATGTCCCGAACTCTGCTCCCGCTATGTGGCCCGCCTAGTGCGCTGGGAGCGTGAACCGGCACCCACCCCCTTGTGGATGGTACGGCACCTCTGCCAGTGTGGCATCCGATCCCTGAGCCCCATTGTGGATATAACAAACTATGTCATGCTCGAACTGGGCCAACCCCTGCATGCCTTTGATCGCGCTCACCTACACGGCGACACCGTCTGCGTGCGGCGCGCACTACCCGGAGAACATCTGACCACCCTAGATGGCCGAGAGCACTTCTTGCAAGCTACCGACCTCGTGATCGCCGACGGGATGGATCCCATCGCGCTTGCGGGCGTCATGGGCGGAACCGGCACTTCGATCACGGAAGCCACCCTCGACGTCGTCCTGGAATCAGCCGTGTTCTCCGCAGATGCGGTTGGGCACACCGCTCGCGCGCATGGCCTCCATTCCGAGGCAGCGCAACGATTCTCCCGTGGCGTGGACCCGGCCGGCGTTACGGCAGCATCCGATCGCGCTATTGCACTTTTGCGCATGGTCGGTGGCACCGTCTACGGTGAACGCACCTTCGGACCGGCCGAGCCACCGCCGCGTTCCGTCTCCCTCCGCGGCGCTCGTCTGCGGCAGTGGATGGGGGTTCGCCTCTCCACATCCGCCGCCGGTCGACTGCTCTCCGCTCTGGGCTTTGAGATCCAAGCCGATGGCGCTGATCGCCTGCGGGTGAACGTCCCCTCTTGGCGATCCGACGTGCACGACGAAGTGGACCTCATTGAAGAGGTCTGCCGGATGTATGGGTATGAACGGATCCCTGCGACCCTCCCTGAGGGCGCGCCGACCACGGTCGCGAGGCCCCCTCTGGAGCGGACCGCCGATGCGGCGCGCAAGGTTGCTCTGGGCGCAGGCTTCACCGAGGTCATTCCATACACCTACCACAGTCGCGAGTTATGGGACCGCCTGCGCATACCACCGGAGCATCCCTGGCACCAGGCAGTGGCGATTGCCAACCCCATGCGTGTAGACCAGGAGGTATTGCGAACCACCACAGCGGCCAGCCTGCTGCGCGTGTTGGAGACCAATGCACGCTATCGACGCCTGGACGTCGCCTGTTTTGAAGTGGGACCCGTCTTCGCTTCCGGTACGCACGGAATCGCGGAGATCGCGGTGCTCGGATTGGCTGGTATGGGATGCATCGCACCACAGACCTGGCAGGGTCCTGGCACACCCTGCGACTTTTTCCGCCTCAAGGGGACCATCTGTGCGCTGGCGGCCAGACTCGGGATCGCCGGAGATCGTCTGATATGGAGCGTACCCGCCGCAGGCGAACTTCCCACGCTGCACCCCGGCCGCGCCGCGCTCCTGGCCTTGGACGGGGTTACCATTGGGTGGGCGGGGCAATGCCATCCGAATGTCCAGGAGGCCTTCGGTCTTCCCGACCCCGCTGTCCTCGCTGAGATTCAGTTGGAACCACTTTGGGCCGTCGATCGGTCGATTGTTTTTCAACCGATTCCTCGGTATCCCGCCGTACGACGTGACATCGCCCTCTTGGTACCCGTAGAGCGTAGCGCAGCGGAGGTACAGAGCGCCCTGCACCAGGCCGCAACATCGCTTCCGGATCTTCGAACGGAGGTCCGACTTTTCGATCTGTATCAAGGGAAGGGCGTTCCTGCCGGGTGGCGGAGCCTAGCCTTCACGCTGTGGTTCCAAGCGGAGCGTACACTGCGCGACGAGGAGGTGGATCAGGCGATGGCCCTGGTCGTGCGTGCGGTCACGGATGCAGTGGGAGCATCCTTGCGGGGAGCCGACCTCTCGGCATGGCAGCCGCCGCATTGAGCCACATTAGGTTGGTGCGTCCGTCCGGATCGCGCAGACTCCACACTTTTACTGGGGAGGGAAGCCGCAAGCGCAAGGGGCGCGCGCGGCGCTTGAAATGACAACGAAGAATGGAACGGGTGAGCCATCGAAAACACCGGGCATCGTGGCATCGCCAGGACCGTTCGGAGAAGCCAACCCGGAGACCCAAACGCATCGCCCAGCCATCGCCGTCCTCCCGCTGGAAGGACCGCGAGCATACGGAGCTCCTGGAACTCCGCCCTTCTGGACGACCGGCAAGAAGCAGGCCATCGGCACAGCGCGTACCGACCGCAGCCCCGTTTGGTTTACCGTAGCCAACGGGATTATCACCGAGGTCTACTACCCACGCGTCGATCTCGCCAACACGCGGGATCTTCAATTCCTTTTGGTAGGAGACAAGGCAGAAGACTTTTATGAAGAGAGCAAGAGCACGAAGAGTAACGTCCAACTGGCGGATCCGAGGGCGTTGATGTGGCAGATCTCTAACCGAGCATGGGACGGGCGCTTCATCATCGACAAGCAGGTGCTCACCGACCCGGACCGGCCAGCCCTCGTCATGCAGGTGCGCATCCATACCGCCGATGGTCCGCATGCACCGCAAGGGCTCCGTCCCTATCTGCTCTTTGCGCCCCACGTTGCCGACCGAGGGTGGGAGAATGATGCGTGCCTTAAGCAGGTGAATAACCGTCTGGTCCTTGTGGCGAATCGCCACGACACCTTTGTAGCACTCGTTGCATCGCTCCCCTTCGAAGAGGCATCGGCCGGCTACGTCGGATCCTCGGATGGCTGGACGGACCTGCGAAACACCGGCCGACTCACCAATCACTTTGCCTCGGCAACCTGTGGGAATGTCGCACTCTGCGGCCGGGTCGGCGGGGATCCTTCCGAGCCATTCACCGTCGCCTTAGGTTTTGGCCAGTCGGCGCAGGACGCGGTCGCAACCGCCATCGCCTCCTGTGACGCAGATTTCGAGACACTCCGCAACCGCTATGCCGACGGCTGGCACCAGTATTGCGATGGGCTGATCGATCTCTCGCGCGCGGCTGGCGATGCAGGCACACTCTACTACCTATCCGCCATGGTCATCGCAGCCCACGAAGATCGAGAGAACCCGGGTGCCCATACCGCATCGCTTGCGATTCCCTGGGGGGACTCCGCTGGCGAGAAGAACCGCGCAGGGTATCACCTCGTCTGGCCACGTGACCTCTACCATGCCGCTACCGCTCGCCTTGCCGCCGGCGACGCGGAGGGTGCACTCTCCACGTTGCATTACCTGGCCAAAACACAACGAGAGGACGGCTCTTGGCCCCAGAACTTTTGGGTGTTTGGCGAACCATACTGGCATGGTCTACAATTGGATGAAATCGCCTTCCCGGTCCTATTGGCCTGGCAGTTACGCCACGCCGATGCCCTAGGCAAATGGAACCCCTACCCGTCCCTGATCGCACCGGCCGCCTGCCGCATCGCGCGGGTGGGGCCCGTGACGCAACAGGAGCGCTGGGAAGAGAACAGCGGCTACTCCCCTTCCACCCTGGCCGCTGCGATCGCTGCACTGGTCTGTGCTGCGGAATTCGCCACCGAGGAAAAGGATCCGGACGCAGCAGCCTATTTCCTCAGTGTCGCCGACTATTGGGCGGATCACCTGGAGGAGTGGACCTATACCCACTACGGCAGCGTCCAGGGACAATCGGAGTATTATGAGCGGATCGCAAGCGTTCTGCCCAACAGTCCGAACGATGTGGGGCGCGTCTTTCTTCCAGTGGCCAACCTTCCTCCCGGCGTTGGCAGCTTCGAAGAGTGTGCGGTGATTGATGGTGGCTTTCTCGAACTTGTCCGCTACGGTATCCGCAAGGCGGATGACAAACACATCGTCAAAAGCGTGGCCGCCTATGATGCAACGTGCAAGGTGGAAACACCCTATGGACCGTGCTGGCACCGATACACCCATGACGGGTATGGGCAGAAGGACGACGGTAGCGGCTACGACGGAACCGGCGTCGGTCGAGCCTGGCCACTTCTGACAGGGGAACGGGGCCACTATGAACTGGCGGTCGGCCACAGCCCCCACCCGCTGGTCTGCGCCATGGAGCAATTCGCAACCGAAGGAGGAATGATCCCCGAACAGGTTTGGGACACCCAAGACCTTCCGGATAAAGACCTTTATCTTGGTCGTCCCACCGGATCGGCCGCCCCACTGGTGTGGGCCCACGCCGAATACGTCAAACTACTGCGCAGCCAGATCGATGGTGCGGTCTTCGACTGCCCTCCGCCAGTGCGTGCGCGATACACATCGAACGAGCGCTCCTCAGCGGTGCCGGACCTGGTCATCTGGAAGCGCAACCACAAACTGCGCACAGCATCTAAAGACGGGGTGGTTCGCATCGAGGTGTACGACGCCGCCGCATTGCATTGGACCCGTGATGGTTGGCGCAACGCCCAGCACGAGCCCATGAAGCCTATGGGCCACGGCGTCTGGATTTACGACTTCCCACCGGGTACCTGCAAGGCGGGCGGCTCCTTGGAGTTTACCTTCTATTGGAATGATCCCGGAGCATGGGAGGGTACCAACTACGTTATCGCCATGCATTGACGGCACAACACATACAGGGCCAGTGCACCCGCAATCGACGCATTGAGGGATTCCACGGGGCCTGGTAGTGGAATCGTGAGCGGCCGGGACACCTCCAACAGTTGCGGGGAGACGCCTCGGCCCTCGTTCCCAACGATCAGTCCCACCGGGCGACCCGTCGCGAGCCCCGGTGCCAGCGGAACGCCACCAGTCGGCATAAGCGACCACCAGTCCACACGATGGGCGGATCCCCGTATTTCATCCATAAGGTTGTCCACTACGGCAGGCCGAAGGTGAAAGGAAGCCCCGGCCGAAGCACGTAGCGCCTTGGGACCGTAGGGGTCTGCCCCTTGCGCAGCGGCTAAGACGGACACGGAGGCACCACAGAGAGCCAACGCCGCTCGCAACAGCGCGCCCACGTTGCCCGGATCCTGGAGTCGATCCAAGGCCAGCACGTAACGGGTCTCGTTCCTCACTGCGAGAGGTGGAAGTGCGAAGACCGCCAGGATTCCCTGCGGTGCCTCCGTCGTCCCGATCGACCCCAGGACGCGCTCGGAAACGACAACGGTTTCCGCCGGAAACGGCCACTCGGGCGAGCGAATGAACATGCCCTCCGTCCGGACCAGGAGTTCCGCCCCTTTTCCACTGTTGGCAAACGCCGCAGTGGAAAGCACGGTCCGGAGCCGCCATCCAGCCGCGATTCCTTCCTCCACCAAATGCGGCACGTCGACCAACACCGCACGACGCATCCTCCGTTCCCGGGCGGTACGCAAAAGGCCAACCTGCCGGACTAAGGCGTTGCGAGGGCTCTCAATCACCATTGCGTTCACAGCCTTCTTCGCCCAAGCAAAAGGGACCCGGTTCCCCGGATCCCAACGCTCGCAACAATCGCCATTAACGCGCCTGACGGGCCACATCCACCAGTTCACGGAAACCGTTCGCGTCGTGCACCGCCATGTCCGCCAACATCTTGCGATTGATCGTGACGCCGGCCCGCTTCAGCCCGCTCATGAACCGACTGTACGAGAGACCACTCAACCGCGCCGCCGCGTTGATGCGCACGATCCACAACTTCCGAAAGTCACGCTTCCGTGCCCGCCGATCGCGATAGGAGTACGCGAGGGCATGCATGACCGCATCGCTCGCCGTCCGATAGAGCCGATGCCTTCCACCCCAGTACCCACGAGCCAGCTTCAGAACCCTCTTGCGTCTCCTGTGTGCGGCCGTGCCACGCTTTACCCTAGGCATTGCATTCCCCGACCAAGCGACCAGGCGCCGTTGCGCCGCCGGTCGCTGTCGGAACTACCTCCCTCAAGATACGGAGTCGATCACAGATACGGTAGGAGCTTGCGCACCCGAGACTCTTCCGACGTTTGCAATAGCGCGGTTTTCCGCAACTGACGATTCTGCTTCGTCGTCTTGTGGCGAAAGTTGTGTTGGTGATAGGCATGTGGACGGCGCACGTGGCCGTTGGCCGTAAACCGCAAACGCTTCTTTGCGCCGCTATGCGTTTTCATCTTGGGCATCCCTGTCATCCCTCCGTAACGTCGTCGGTTGCCTCCACCGGCTCCGCATCATCACTCGAACGGGAACCAACACTTCCGTCCGCGTTGCCGTGTTCGCCAATATGCCGAGCCGCCGCCGCACGCGCGATCTCTGGGCGAGGGGCAAGAACCATCCCCAGCGTGCGCCCCTCCTGCCGCGGCGGTGTCTCGATCTGCCCAACGGCCGCCAGCGCATCCGCCACGCCACGGAAGCTTTGAATGCCCAAATTCACGTGCACAATCTCCCGCCCGCGAAAACGCATCGTCAGCTTGACCTTGTGGCCTTCACGCAAAAACGCCTCTGCCTGTTTGATCCGGATCCCCAGGTCATGCTGATCGATGTTCGGCCGCATCACCAGTTCCTTGACCACCATGACATGCTGCTTCTTGCGTGCCTCGCGCTCCCGCTTGTCCTGCTCGTACTTGAAGCGGCCGTAGTCCATGATCCGACACACCACCGGATTCGCTGTCGGAGCGACCTCCACAAGATCCAGCCCACGCTCCGCCGCCATGGACAACGCCTCACGAACCGGCAGGATACCGATCTGCTGTCCTTCATCGTCGATGAGCCGAACATCCCGGGCACGGATGGCGTGGTTCACGCGCAGATCCCTGCTAATGTATCTGTCCCCCCCGCAAACGCGAAAAAGCCGGCGAAAAGACATCCGCCGACCACCCCAACGACAGGCTTGGCCTTTGTGGAACCCGACGAACAATGCGTTGTCGGGTGAGAAGCGAATGACTTCTACTTACCATGTTTTTCGCTGAATCAGCCGTTAAACTATCACATCACCAGTAGGCTGTCAATCGGAGTGAGTGCTCAGCCCACCGTCGGTTGGGAAAGCGAAGCGCTGACTGTCCCACGCATCTGCTGACACTTTTAGGAACGTCCCAGGAAGCACCTTAATTACATTGCCAAACGGCATCCGCCACGCGAGCCCTCGTCGAGGAGCCGCGAGGTATTCGGCTACGTACTCCCTAGTACTACACTCGCAGTTGGTGCATTATGTAACCAATTGATATGGTACCAAGGGCTCGATGGTCGGTGTCCAACCCAACGCAATGCATTCGTAGTGAATCATGTCTCGGCACCATTGCAGGAATCGGCCATGCACGGCTTGGACGCTCTCCCATGCTTGCCGTGGCAGGTCCTGAACGATGATGGTGC
>JAJYVN010000097.1 GCA_021791995.1 Bacillota bacterium | reverse complement strand
CGCGCCCGTGCGCGGAGGTGGTCACCGCCAGCCCCCCACCAGCCCGCCACCCGTCGATGAGACGGGGTGGATCCAGATCCGACCGATAGAGCGGCATCCGCAAGGCTGACCCGGTACTGGAACGGGCCACGCGACGGGAGAGCAATGGTGCGGTCGAGCCAGCCGCCAAAACGGTGTAATCAAAGGCTTCCGCCGTACGCAGGATCACTCCAACGTTCATCGGATCCTCGACCGAATCGACCAAGAGCATACGTCGAGCGCCCCGGCGCAACAGGCCCTCTACGGAAACCCCCTCCTCCACACGTTTTTCGACCAGCACCAATACAGTCGGCACGGCATGAGCCACACCAAGACGAACAAGCCGCTCCGGCGGAACCACTTCGAACGGCGTCTGACGCTGTTCAAGCACCTGTTTCAGTCCTTGGACGTGCGGCTCCCCGATGACCGACACATTCCACAAGACACCCCGGATTTTCACCCCCGCGCCCGCATCGACAGCCGCTTCCAATGCTGCTTCTAGGAGCGGTTCGCCGTCCAGCACCAGAAGGGAGGCCGCCCCCTCCTTCGCGCGGGCGACCTCCGCAAAGAGTCGGTAGACCACATCTTCGCGGCGTTCTCCACGCCGCACCGTCACGACCGCCCTCCACCCGCGACCGTCGCGCGCGGGTCCCAGGCAGCGCGCCGGACCTCTACGCACCGCCCGGGTCTGGGCAAAAGCTTATGTGGGTTCGCTGTGTCGGCGGGATCGAGCGCGTCATGTACACGGCGCTGGGCTGCGATGTCCTCTTCGTCGAAGTAGTAGTACAACTCATCCCGCTTCTCGAGCCCAATGCCGTGTTCGCCGCTCACAGCCCCCCCGGCGTAGACACAGGCGGCCAGGATCGCTGACCCGACTT
This sequence comes from Bacillota bacterium, assembly GCA_021791995.1. Classification (GTDB taxonomy): domain Bacteria; phylum Bacillota; class Sulfobacillia; order RBS10-35; family JAJYVN01; genus JAJYVN01. The sequence goes on along the minus strand of JAJYVN010000097.1, from coordinate 8,877 downwards.
CCATCACTGCCTCGGCCTGACCCGATTGTGCCGGGTCATAGGCCAAGAGCGGATGAAGATTGCCGTCCCCGGCATGAAAGACGTTCGCCAGCCAAAGCCCCTCCTGGTCGGCGATGCGTCGAGCCTGATCGAGAACCTGGCGCAACGCCGTCCGCGGAATGACCCCGTCCGCGACGTAATAGGCCGGCGCCACACGCCCCATGGCCGCAAAGGCCGCCTTGCGGTTATTCCACCAGCGCCCGCGCTCCTCGGGTGTTTGCGCCGAACGAGCCTCCACCACACCACAGCGTTGGCAGACGTCGAGGGCTGCCTGCACGTGATCATCCAGACCGACCGCGAGACCATCGAACTCGATGAGCAGGCTCGCACCCACCCAATCCGGAAAGCCCACGGGGTATGTCCCTTTCTCGACGGCAGAGATAGCGTGCGCGTCCATGAGCTCCATCGCTGCCGGAACCGCGGCGCTCGTGGTCACCTCCTCGACCGCGCGTGCCGCATCCTCCACGGAGCGGAATAACGCCAAGGCGGTGCGCACGGCTTCCGGCCGCCGCAAAAGACGCACCGCGATCTGCGTCACGATCCCCAAAGTGCCCTCCGAACCACAGAACAGACCCGTTAAATCGTATCCGCCACAGCGCGGCCCCAGGACTCCAGTGCGCACGATCGCACCGTCCGGGAGCACCACCTCAAGTCCTAAAACATGATTCGTCGTTACACCATATTTCAGACAATGCGCCCCGCCCGAGTTCTCCGCCACATTGCCTCCGATCGTGCAGGCACTCTGCGACGAAGGATCGGGCGCGTAATACAGACCGAGGGGGGCCACGAATCTCGAGAGGTGGGTATTGATCCCCCCGGGTTCCACCACAGCCATGCGTGAGCGCTCACTGACCGACACAATGCGGCGCAACCGCGCAAGGCTGATGACCACCTCTCCGTCGCCAGGGGTGGCACCGCCGGAAAGCCCGGTCCCCGCTCCTCGGGGCACAAAGCCCACTCCGGCCGCGCGACAGGCCGATACAACTGCGGCAACCTCCGCCGCGCTCCCGGGCGCAACCGCGCAGAGGGGCGTTCCACGGAAGGCCCGATTGGCATCCGTCATATAGGGCAAAAGCTCGGCATGGCCCTGCAACACATGCGCTGGACCGACGATGGCACACAGCTGTTGCACCAATGGTCCGCTCGCATCACCCACCGCTTTTCGCCACCTCCGGGGAACGCACACGCTGGGTCAGAAGCTCTGCAAGCGACAACACGCGAACCGCTCGCCCCGCCTGATCCAGCCCCTTGCGCAGTTGGAGTGCACACCCTGGGTTGGATGTCACAACGACCTCTGCGTCCGTCTGCAGGATATTCGCCACCTTGCGTTCGAGGATGGCCGCCGACAACTCGGGTTGTGTGATGTTGTAGACTCCGGCGCTACCGCAGCAGCTGTCGGCATCCGGCAACTCAACATACTCCACACCGGGAATCGAGCGCAGAACGTGCCGCGGCTGCTCTCGGACCGACTGCGCATGTGCTAGGTGGCACGGGTCGTGGTAGGTAACACGCAGCGGTGGAGCGTCACTGTTCCAAGGCAGTGCATCACGGGCCACAAGTGGCCCGATCCACTCGCTAAAATCCACTACGCGCTTGGCAAAGGACGCCGCCTCCGCCGCGAATGCCTCTTCGGCAAAGAATCGACCGTAGTCTTTGAGCACCGCGCCGCAACCCGCTCCGTGCACGACGACGGATCGCCCCGTCCCCGCAAAGGCAGCGATATTCCGCCGGGCGAGCCGTGCCGCTTGGGCCGTCCCCCCCACGTGCAGATGCAGCGCACCACAGCAGGTCTGTCGGCGTTCGAAGTGCACCTCCACCCCCAGCAAGGACAGAACAGCCGCCATGGCGAGATTGTCCCGGCCGAGGACAGCGTCTTGCACGCAACCGACAAAGAGATCAACCTCTGCCCGCTTCGTGCCGACGGCGGGCAGGACCACCGGAAGCCTCTCCCGCGCGGACGGTTGCTCACCAGCCGGCAGTAGCGCGTCGAGGGATCCGGTGAGACGGCGCACAAGGCGGCCGCGGCGGCGGCCCACACGGGCCGCCCAGCGCAAAAGTCCTGGATGGCCCACCGCATGGAGTCCCACACGCAACGCAGCGGGCGCCCCCAGGGGAGCCGAGGAGGCGAGGGATGCCACCGCGCCCTCATACAACTCACCGTAACGCACACCGGAAGGGCAGGCACTCTCACACGCCCGGCAGTCGAGACACCGCTCCAAGTGCAGCCGCAGGTCAGGGTCTGCCACCGAGACTTCTCCCTCTGCGGCGGCTCGAATCAGGTCGATGCGCCCCCGCGGGGAATCGGGCTCCTGCCCGAGGACCGCGAACGTTGGGCACGCCGGCAAGCAGAAGCCACAGTGCACGCATACATCCAGTTGCCGAGCGGCCGATTCCGACAGACGCAAGGCACCTGCGGGGGGACTCGCTCGATCCGCCACCTTCAACCCTCCCCTATGAACCGACCCGGCGACAAGATACCATCGGGGTCAAATGCGGACTTCATCCGCCGATACAGGCCAGCGAGCGGCCCCGGGTTGCCCCACGGGGAGATCTCTGCAGCCTGCACTACCCCTTTTGGGGCATCGATCACCGTCACAAGCCCCCCAACCTCCTCGGCCTGCTGGACAGCGGATCGCAACACCGTAACCGCTTCCATCGTATCATCGAGGTCCGGCCACGACCAAAAGAGCGTCGCCGCAAGCGGCCAGACCACCGCCTGCGGCCGACCAGCCAATGCTTCCCCACGCCAGGCGACCGAGAGCGCATCCCCGTCCACCTGGCAACGGACACGAACCCCTCCCCGCTGGACATCGGCCGCCTCTGCGGCGCGCAACCGCCCGCCAGCGACTGGATCCTCCACACGCTCTCCCGCAGACCATAACTCCCGCACCCGTGTACTCTGGTGCTCCACCTCTGCCGCATTCCCCTCCCATTGAAGGAGGGTCGCACACCATCCATCCTCTTGGACCATGGCCGCCGCTGCGGGGAGGAGCCCCGCATCCTCCACCAGCCGCATGGCCGCAAGCGCCTGGACACGATCCGGCCACCGTGCGGCAGAAATCGCGGTCCGCGCGGGAACGGGCCGAACCCTGCAGGCCACCTCCGTCACGAATCCAAGCGTTCCAAAACTACCGATCAGGAGCTTACCAATATCCAGGCCGCTGACGTTTTTGACTACATTACCGCCCGTTTTGAACGCCCGTCCCGCACCATCCACCAGCGAAAGGCCCAGCACAAGGTCACGGATCCCGCCGCTCCCACGAAATCCCCCTCGGTCACCCACCACGCACCCGCCGACCGTAGCCGACCCGAAGGTTGGAAGAGCCAGCGTCTGCCCATGCGCGGCCAGTGAAGTATTTAAGAATCCGACGGGGGTGCCCGCCCGAACCCGAACCGTGAGATCCCCCGGTTGGTAAGAGATAATGCCACGGAACGCCTGTAGATCGACCACAACCGCCGGGAGGCGAATCGGTCCGCCCCACCCATCCTGGCTTCCACTGCCGCGCGCGATCAATCCGAGCCCCATACGGCGAGCAATACTCACCAAACCTACAAGCGCATCCATGTCGGCGGGTCGTACGATTGCCGCTGGCACCACGCCACCCACCGTTTGTCCTGGGGTGGAGGCTACGACCTTCACCGAAATCCCCGCATGTTCGATCGCATCCCGCAACGCACCCAATTCCTCGACCGTCCCAACCCCCCCCAACGTGTGCTCAGACTACACCACGTCGCGCAGGAAGGGGAGTACTTGACGGCAGAGCCGAGCCCCACGCGGCCGATGCCCGGCAACGCGGCCCAACCGGCGTGCAACCATCAAGGAGCCGACGGGGATGCAGGATCGGTGGGTTCCGAATGCGCAGGTTGCGTCTTATTGCTGCGTATAAGAAGGAAGAGCAGAACCAAACCAAGAACCACGCCGAGCGCCAAGAGCCCCTCAGTCACCTCGTACAGCATGGGATAGAACCAGTGCTGCGCCCAGAGACCAAACCACAGGGCCCCGATGACGACGAGGGCGAGCAATCCCAGGCCAATGCCCACAGCCGATCCCCATGTCGAAGGCGGCAGTGGGGGCACAGGGTCGGGCGAAGGCTCCATCGGCACCCCTTCCATCCCCTTCGTCAACTGGGCTACGTACTTCTCCTCGTCGCTCTGCACGGCCTGCCCTCTCTTCCTTTCGCGATGTTAAGGTACCACATTGCCAAGGGAAAGTGCGGGCGTATCCACAAATCCCCGCGTTACCGGTAGAATACAGAATATCTGTCGAGGCGCCGGTCTTACCGCGTCGATCCTCGGCCTGCCCCGAAATAAGGAGGATTCCCGCCATGGTCAAGACCACTAACCTCGGCTTCCCCCGCATCGGTCGCCGACGCGAGTTGAAACGCGCCCTCGAATCGTACTGGAAGGGGCAGAGTTCTCCGGCTGATCTCCTGGCATCCGCAGCCGAACTGCGTCGCCAGGTCCTGCAACGTCAACACGAACTGGGCATCGACCTGGTTCCGGTTAACGACTTCTCCCTCTATGACCATGTTCTCGATACAACGACCCTGCTCGGGGCCGTACCCGACCGATACAACTGGGAGCCGCGCACGGGGAATGTGGACCTCGACACATACTTCGCCATGGCGCGCGGGGCGCAGAGCAAGGGACAAGACGTGGTAGCCATGGAGATGACGAAGTGGTTTGACACCAACTACCACTACATCGTCCCCGAATTCGTGGGTGGGCAATCCTTTCGTCTGGCATCGGACAAGCCATTTGCAGCCCTTGCCGAGGCGCACGCGCTCGGCCTTCCGGCAAAGCCCGTTCTTCTGGGCCCACTGAGCTTTTTGCTCCTCGGCAAGGCCAAAGAATCCGCACTGGTTCCATGGCGGGACTTACTGGAGCCCGCGCTGGAGGTCTACGTCGAGGTGGTACGCCGTCTCGCCGGAGCCGGCGCTCTCTGGATCCAATTCGACGAACCGTGTCTGGTGCAGGACCGCAGCACCGAGGAATTGCAGGCCCTCCACCTCGCATACAGCCGACTCAACGCCGTGCGCGGGTCGGCCAACCTGGCCATCGCCACATACTTCGGGGACCTCGGCTCTGCTTTTCCCGCCGTTGCATCGCTACCGGTCCAGGGTCTAGCGCTCGATTTCGTGCGCGGGCCAGAGAACCGCACCCTCCTGGAACGTCATGGACTTCCAAGAGACAAGACACTGATCGCTGGTGTCGTGGACGGACGGAATGTCTGGATCACCGACATGGCCCAGCGCATAGAGCTTTCCGAGCGCTTGGCCGACATGGTCGGACCGGACCGGCTCATGCTCTCCCCCTCCTGCTCCCTGCTGCACGTTCCGATCGATCTCGCCCAAGAACGGGGACTTCGGCGCTCCGACCCACAACTCTATCGTTGGCTGGCCTTTGCTGAACAGAAGCTCGGCGAGGTCGTCACCCTTGCACGCGCCCTGAACGAGGGACGCGCACGTGTGCAAACGGCGTTGGAGGCCAATGCTCAGGCCATCGCGGACCGCCAAAACTCACCACGGACGCATGCACCCGCCGTCGAACGGCGCCTTGAGACACTGAACGCAGCTTCCTTCCAACGACCAGCGCCCTTTGCGGAGCGCCAGAAGGTGCAGGCGGATCGCCTGCCGCTGCCAGCGCTCCCGACGACCACCATTGGTTCCTTTCCCCAGACGGAGGAGGTCCGCCGACTGCGCGCACACTGGCGCGGCGGAGAGATCAGCGATGCGCAGTATGAGGCCGGCGTCGAATCGGAAATCGCCCGCACCATCCGCTTGCAGGAGGAGTTAGGCCTAGACGTTCTCGTGCATGGGGAGTTCGAGCGCAACGACATGGTCGAATACTTCGGCGAGCAGTTGGAAGGGTTCTCCTTTACCGAGCACGGTTGGGTGCAGTCCTACGGCAGCCGCTATGTCAAACCACCGATTCTCTATGGCACGGTATGGCGGCCCCGCTCCATGACGGTACGCTGGATCCAATATGCCCAGTCGCTCACACCGAAGCCGGTCAAAGGGATGCTCACGGGACCGGTTACTATCCTGCAGTGGTCCTTTGTGCGGGACGACCAGGCACGATCCAAGAGTTGCTTTGAAATCGCTCTCGGCATCGCCGACGAGGTGGCGGACCTGGAGGCGGCGGGAATCCGCGTGATTCAAATTGACGAGCCGGCCTTGCGCGAGGGACTGCCGCTACGCCGTGCCGACTGGGCCTCCTACCTGAAATGGGCCGTGGACGCGTTCCGCCTCGCCTCGGCAGTGGCACAACCGACCACACAGATCCACACCCACATGTGCTACTCGGAATTCAACGATATCATGGAGGCCATCTCGGCTCTGGATGCCGACGTCATTTCGATCGAAAACTCCCGTTCCGACCAGGAACTCCTCCGGGCGTTTGAACAGCATCGTTACGACAAGGCGATTGGACCCGGCGTCTACGACATCCATTCCCCGCGCGTACCGTCGACCGATGAGATGGCCGAGCGCCTCCACCAGGCCCTGGAGGTCCTCGAGCCTTGGCAGCTGTGGGTGAACCCGGACTGCGGTTTGAAGACACGCGGGTGGGACGAGACGGTACCCTCGTTGCGACACATGGTCGCCGCAGCACAAGCCGTGCGTCAAGAAATCGCGAAGTAACGATAATACGGGCGAGGACGCGACCTCGCCCGTATGGATTCCGATCCAAGGCGTGCACTCCCGCAAACACGACTGAGGCTGGTTCGGGGGGACGATGGGGTGGCCAACAAACACCGCAACAACATACCATCGAGCGACGAGCCGCAGCAGCCAAGGGTTCTCCGGTGGTTGCGCGACTGGTTCACGGAGGAAGTCGAAGAGGACACCGATGAAGACCGCGAACCCTTCGAGGACGTCTCGGCTAAAGAACCACCGTTACGCGTAAACCTGGTCCGTCGGCGGACGAACACGTGGTATCTGCTCGGCGGTGGCTTGGCGGTCGTCGTCGTTCTGGCGGTCATTCTCACGCTGCATCGGCCACGGTCGGAAGCGCCCACCCCTTCGGTTCCCACCGCTTCAACCCATGGCGCCCCTGCCGCTTCGACCACCAGCGTGCCCAACACGTCGTCTGCGCACATAACCACCAAAAAGCCGGCGAGCTCCCCGGCCCAAAGTGTCGTCACCTCGCCCACGGCCGCATCCAGCGTTGCGCCCGGCACGTGTCCATTGACCCAAGGGGTCGCTGTGCCAAACGTCTCGGGAATGTGTGCTTCCGGGATGAACAGCGACCAATGGCAAGTCGGTTGCGAGAGCGGCTTTTCCGCCTGCGGAGCTACCCTCCAGGCGGTCATCAACTGCCTGTATGCGGCCAACAAGCAAGAGCCCATCACCGTCTCCGTGGTTCAGAGTTGCGCGTTGCAAGTCAATACATCACCGTCCATCAGGTCATCCACCTCGGGTTGACCTGATGGCACCGGCTGCGTGCAGGGTAATCCGCTGGCATCTCCTCAGGGTTCGGCGCCGTGGCTTCACCCGGCTTTCCGCCTAGACGGCTCGCATGCCTTCCTGCATCGGGTCTAAGCCGGGCTCCGGTTCACATCCCAACTTGCACATCCAAGATGACTGTTGTGGGCTGCGTTGGGATCGGGCTCCGAAGGCGCAGGTGAACCAACCCTCGCTGAACGGCGGAGGTCGTTCCCGCGACGGCCGATTGGTCCTCTGCGGTTACACTGAACGGGTATCCCCCATCCTGTACAACCCAGGCGTGAACGTTTCCGGTGTAGCCATTGACCAGGGGGCTATAGATATAAAAGTCCTGGTAAGCATTGGCGGTCAGGGCCCCAACCGCGCATGACACCCGCAAATTGTTGGCGGGCGGTGGCAGACCGCCGCTGTATGCGCTGAGGGACGGGCTATCGGGGACGGCAGCCAGAGGGGCTGCGTCCAGTCTTGGCCAGGCCTTAATGCCCTGATTGATGAACCGGTTGCCGGCCCCCGGGAAGTTGATCAGGTCAAGGCTACTCGTCCCCGTGTTCATCGAGCCAAGCCAGGCGGTGATCGTATTCCAGGAAGAGGCAGCTGTCGAAGGGAAATTGATGTAGGAATAGGGCACCGTTTCATCAAACCCAGCAAAGAAGGACCGGAACGAAAACGTGCTACCACCAGTGTTGGCGCCGCTGGCCACACCGCTCATCGATAACCCCGTGGCGCCACTGCGCTTTGCACCATCAATCGCCGCAATATCAACGACGTTGATTGAGACCACGGCGCTCGAGGTCGTCCGATAGAAGTCCACGGCGTGCAGGCAATCGGTGATGAAGTTGCCGGTGACAATGTTTCCCTGCATCACACCCGCATCGCTCGTGAATTGAATCCCATAGGTGCAGTTGCTGATAAACTGGAAACCTACGTTGTTGTCCAAGGTGGACGTCGTACTGACGCTCTTGGCGACAGATTCAATACTGATGCCAACCTCGCCCGCCTGACACGCCCCCACAAAGAGATTGACCGTCGAGACGCCCGAGAGGCGCACCTGGCGGTTTCCGCCGCTCATCGTCGGCAGAATCACCTGCTGACCATTGCCGTTATAGCCGCGAAAAAGAAAACCGTCGACCCCGCTTGCAAGATGAATGACGGCGTTCGATGCCGCGACGATGGAAATCGGCTTGTTGACTGTCACGGTGCCACTGAAGGTGTATGAGCCGCCCGGAAGGTAGACGGCGCCGCTTCCCGTCTGGATGGCCTGCTGAACGGCGTCCTGGACTCCGGCGGAGGTGAACTCCTGGGGAACGACAAACGGGAGACTGGGATCGGGGCTGGACGGATCTCCACTCGCGTGTTTTGGACGGGACTCAGCGACGACGGCAATCGAGCCTGC